>JBBQCK010000351.1:0-4101 GCA_038318605.1 Tepidisphaerales bacterium
TCATCCGGGTCGCGGTCATCCTTGAAATCGCTTGCTCATCACACGCACCTTGTCCATCAGGTCGGTCACTTCCTTCCGCGTCGCGCCTACGTCCGGTTCGCCTTTCGCCGCCCCGACCGCAGGGCCTGTCCGGCTTGGTCCCTGCTCATCCCCTACCGGTTCGGATTCAATGTCATCACCATCCTGCACACCCGAGAAACGCCGCGAAGCGCCGCCAAATATCGATCCGAAAGTCCCCGCCGGCGAAGACTTTCCGCCGGACCGCAATTGCGCCGTCAACTCCGCGACCTCTTGCGCGTCGGTAATCTCGCACAGCGTTGACATCGCGGTTCCACTACTGGAAACCAGCACCAGTCGCCGGCCAACCTGCAAAAGCATCAACTGCTGTCGTGGGGTAATTGTCGTCCGCGACAGGACCCTGATCGCCTGTCCCGAGCTGCCAGCGCCAGGCACGGAGAAAAACCGCCTGGCAGTCCATCGCAACACCAAAATCAGTGCCACAACGATCGCCAGCGAGGCAACCACGCGCGTCATGCTCAAGCCATCCGGCGTGCCGGAAATGGCCGGAGCAGTCGTTGGATTGGTCCCGGCCGGCGATTGGCCCCCTTCCTCATTATTGCGAACCCACTCGCGCAGCTCCGAGCTGGATGGCGCGTCTGCTGTCGCTTGTATCGCAAAAAGCGAATTGATGATCATTGCAGCAGCGACGAAAACACTGCGCAGGCGCAGACCTCGGCCGGCCAGCGCGCGCGGCCTCCACGGGAACATGCTCGACAATGCGCCGTTCAAAGTCCTTCTTCCTTGACCCCGGCGACAATCTCATTGATTCGCACGCAGAAGTTGTCATTGAGCACCAGCACTTCACCCCTGGCAACCAGGCGCTCGTTGACGAACACATCCACCGGATCGCCCGCCAGCTTGTCCAGCTCCACGACCGATCCCTCCCCGAGCTTCAGCACATCCTCCACCAGCATCCGCGAACGGCCGAGTTCGATCTTCACGTTCAACTCAACGTCGCGCAGCAGATCGACGCTGGATGCCTGCGCATCCTGCATGACCTGCGAAAAGTTCGGTAGCTTGAAGTCGGCCGCGTCCGGCGGCATCGCCTCAGCATCCGGCCCCGGCTCCAACAGCGCATCCGTCGTCGAACCGGCACTGAGAGGATCGTCGAACGTCGCCTGCTTCAGCAATTCTTCGATTGCCGCCTGATCGATCTGCATTTCCTCGTCCCCGAACGGATTGCCGTCCCCGCCCGGGACAATCTCCTCCGCAGAATCCGGCGCAGCGCTTTCGCCTGTCGCAGCAGCGTCCTCCGCCAGCGCGGCCGCAACCTGCGCCAGCGCCGCTTCGCCTTGTGCAAGCGCGGCGTCAACGTCGTTCGGTACAACGTCCGATGTAGGTTCAGATATCGACGCGGGCGCATCCGATTCGGATGCACTGGAGACTTGGGGCTGATCCTCAGCCATTGTCCACCGTCCTTGGCGGTTGCCGGCAACTTCATGTCGCCGGTGCAGCTAGACTAGCCCGGATACGCCGACCGCTAGTAACCCGGCAGCGGCGTGCATTGCGTGACGAGGACTTCCTCGATCACACCTTCCCCGAGCATTTCATCCAACTGGTATTTTACCTGACGCCGCAGCGTTTCCAAGCCCGGTTCCACCCCTCCGTCCAATTTTTCTGGTTCGCTCTGGGCGATGATCGTTCGCATGCGGTCCTGAAGCGTCGCCTCCCGGTCCTTCATCATGGTCTTCACGCGCTCCTCAAAATCGCTCTTTACCACCGCCGCCAACCCCACGTCATACAGCACAGATCGGCCGCTTCGCTTGTTCTGCGCGCGAAACCGCAGCACCGGCACCTCGGCGAATTTACCCTTTTTTGTAGACTTGGCGGCCGCTTTATCGCCATGGCCGGCTTCGCCATGCGCATCGCCATGCCCCCCGTCGTGTCCATCGGTCGCGGCTTCACCCTCTTCTGATGTCGCCAGATCGGCCGCCTGAGCCGGCTTGGCCCCGCCACCCAGCATCTTGAACCCGCCAAAAAGTATCACCGCCTCAACAACCATAACCACGCCGAGCAAAATCGGCGTGCTCTTCAGCAGGCCGCCCTTTCCAGCCTTTTTTTCGTCCGCGGCGCCTGGAGCGGCCGGCGCTGCGCCTTCCTTCGCATCGGCCTTCTTTTCTGCCTTGTCCGACATAGGTCACTCGCCTTGGCTTGAAAACAGCGGCGGCGCGTGCGCATTCGCACGCGTTTCAGACGCCTGAACAATCAGGGCGTCCTTTGGCGAGTATCGGCAATTTGACGGGGTGAGTTGCGCAGCCTTCAGTCGGTGATCGGCCGGCGAACCGTCCGGGCATAGTCGATCGCACGTCGCATCACCTCGCGCAGCGGCTCTTTTACCATCAGCTTCTCGCCGGTGTCGGTGCAGATCAATGTGTCGGGTGTGGCCTCCACATAGCGGATTTTCTCGGCATTCAACACAAATGCCTGCCCATTCAAACGCGTTACCATGATCATGCGTCACCTCCGGATTTGTTCCGTCGCACAACCGCAACCTGCGGACAACGATGGATTATCGGACCACAAAATACATCGGCCCGACGTCACTCCGCGCATAAAAAAACGGCCCCCGCGACAGCAGAATAAACACCTGTCGCGAGGGCTCGAGATTCATCCGGCCGGCAGCCGGCACACCATCGGCGAAATTACCTGGATGTATTCAGCAGCTCTGTAATAAGCTGGTTGCTGGTCGAAATCACCCGGCTCGCGGCCGTGAAGCCCGTGCTCGCAATGATCAGATTCGTAAACTCCACCGAAAGATCAACGTTCGACAACTCAAGCGATCCCGACCGAACTGCCCCCGCGCCAAGCGACAATGGCGCGTCAATGATTGGCACGCCGCTGCTCGGCCCGGCCACATAGTTGTTGCTTCCCTTGTCCACCAATCCCTCGGGATTTGTGAACGTCGCCACCGCAAGTCTTCCCAGCGCCCGATTCAGCCCGTTTGTATAAGCACCGGTGATCGTTCCATCGGCACCTACGCTGAAATCCTGGAGTGTTCCGATCGGCGAGCCATCCTGCTTCGTGACGGCGAGCTGCGAATTGGTGTCCGTAAAGCCCGTCATCTTGCTGAAATCCAGCGAAACGGTCAGCGGGGTCTTTGCGCCGGTGTTCGTCCGCGTGATCTGGATATCGGTATTGGAAGTGTTCAGCAACTTGCCGGTGTTGTCGTAGGTCAGGGTGCCGGTGCCAACGATCAGGTTCTTGTCGGTGTCATCCGGACTTTCTGCGTAATAGCGCCAGACATTGCCCGCATCCGATGACTGCTCGTAGACCGCCGTCACATTTACCGTCAGCGGCGTGCCGAGCGAATCGTACACCACCATGCTGGTGCGAATGCTCTCGCCGCTGGGATCGCTGACGTCGCCGGCCGCGTTTTCGCCATCTGCAAACTGCAGCGGACTGGCGCCGCCGGACGTGCTGAACGAAGTGCTCGAAAGCGTAATCTCGTTGTCCTTGCCGCCATTTCCAGTAACGGTGAACCGCGCCGTCGTGCCCGCGTCAGTTGCAAGTGTTTCCAGCGTCGCGCCGGGCGGAGGTGTCGGCGCTGGCGAAAGCGTATCGTTCAGCCCCAGGCTGTTTTTGAAGAAGTCCGACAAATCCTGCAGCGTACTTGACCCCGTCACCGTGAAACTGGCGTCGGGAAGCGTGCGCCCTCCCTTCTTCCCGGCGAGATTCAGCACTTGGCCAGTCGAAAATAACGGCGTGGCCGTGTCGGCCGCATCGACCACATCCGTCAGCAGTGAAGCCGTCGTCGGCAATGCTGGTGAGCCAGTGCTGACATCGGTCAATGCCTGGCTGTTGAGAATGCTTACCCCGGCCGCCACATCGCCGGACGCGTTCAGGTTGCCTTCCAGCGTTACGCTCTGTGTAGCCTCCGCCGTTGTCGACGACCCAAGCGGCACCACGACATTGGTCAGCACGCCCGGAATGACATTGAAATTTGAGTCAACGCCAAATCCCTGCACCATCTCGCCGCTGGATGTCACAAGCTGATGCGCGGAGTTCAAATCGAACGATCCGTCGCGAGTAAAGGCCTGCGAC
>JBBQCK010000352.1:0-4082 GCA_038318605.1 Tepidisphaerales bacterium
TCTTGCAAAACGGGCTTTGTCGGTTAAAGTCATCCTTGGAGGCGTTGGCCGTTCGGCCGACGTCGCCGGGAAAAATGCTGTTGGCCGGGACTTCCTGGTTAACGTCGCAGGTTTATTTCGCGCGCCGGGGAGCGCGCGGAAGTGTTATCGGCCGTCGATCGCTTTCCAACACTGCAACATCGTCCAGAAGGTATTCCGCGGCGGGTTTGTTGCCCGCAGCGCGGTGATGTTGTCGGGTGAATTGGCCGTATGATGGGCAATTAAAAGTAGTATCGGGCTGGCAGACGTTTAGCCGGGCCAAACGCAGGCCGGATGCGACACATGAAATTGCAACATGGGATTGAGCGTATGAGCAACACCCAAGCAGACGCGGAAAAAGTTGTGCAGTTCCGGGCGACCGTGCTTCGCGGCGCCGCTGCCCTTGCAGTGGCGTGCGTGATGGCATTCGCGGGCGGTTGCGAACGAATGTTTAAGAACACATTCCTCGATCGCTCTGACGTGGTGCAGCGGCCGGTTCAGGGAAACGACCATCTGCTCGTTCCGACAATCCGCAGCATCGATCCGATCGACGAGCCATCGACGGATTATTCCGGCGCGGTTGATGTAAAGGCGGAGGATCTCAAACCAGTTCCCTACGATGCCAGAATTTCGCGAAATGATGCCTTACAGGTGACGATCGCCGACGCCGGCGGCGGCAATGTCAGTGAAAAGGTCTCGCGCGTCAGCGAAAGCGGCATGATCGGCGTGGCGTTTCTCGAACAGCCGGTCAAGGTTATTGGATTGAACGAAAATGAAGCCGCTCAGGTCATCATTGAAAAGTTACGCCAAGGCGGGCTTTACAACAATCCGCAAGTGACCGTCACCATTGCGCAGTCGCTGCAGCGAACATTCACGCTGTTGGGCAGCCCCATTAAGTCCGGGCAATATCCGATCCCAGATTCCGATTACCGGCTTCTGGCTGTGCTGGCGATCGTCGGTGATTTGACTCCAGCGCCGGACTACATCTATATCGTCCGCAAGGTGGCGTCGGAAAAGGCTGTCGGAGCGCCGGCGCCAACTACCACTCCCGCAGTTGTTGATCCGTTTGCGCCCAAAGCCTCGGCCGCGCCGCAGGCGCGCGTTGTACTGGCACAAGCCAGCACCGGCGACGCGCCGGACACAAGCGGCATCTACGGTCTCGGTGGGAGAACAATTACCATTGATGGCAAAACACGCACGATCGGTGGAAGCGGAGAGCTGCTTCCCGCGCCGGATGCCACCCAGCCTTCGAGCGGTGGCACGCCAGGTGTTGCTGCCGAGACGGCGCCGGCCACACTGCCAAGCCGGGTCGCACTTCCAGAGCCGGCGCCGCTGGCGCCGGACAATGACACGATGGGCGCGGCCGGGCGAACGGCCGCCCCAACGACCTCCGGCGGCGACACGCAGCGCGTTGGTGCAGAGGGTTTCGACTGGTCGCTTCCGCGCGTTGATTCCGAAACGCGGCTGATTCGCGTGCCGTACGCAATGCTTCGCGGCCTGGACATGCGCTTCAACGTCGTCGTGCGGCCCGGCGATATCGTCGTGCTGCCGATCACCGTTTCCGGATCGTACTATATGGGTGGCCACGTCAATCGAACGGGTGTGTACGGCCTGAGTGGCCAGGACATCAACCTCAAGCAAGCAATTATCGCCGCCGGCATGACCGACGCGACAGCGGTTCCGGAAAATGCGTACCTGATCCGCCGAGTAAAGCGCAATGGCCAGGATGAGGAATTGTTCGTGAAGGTCGATCTTCTTGCGATCTTTGAGGGACGTCAGTCAGATGTTTATCTGAAACCGAACGATTCGGTGCTTGTGGGTACGGACGTATTCGCGGCGCTACTTGCGGTCATCCGAAGCTCGTTCCGATTCAGCTATGGGTTTGGATTTACATACGACCGCAACTTCTACAACCAAAACAACAACAACAACGGCTTCTAGGAAGCCGCCGTTTACCGCGCTATGACGACCAATCCGACGCTTGACTATACCGATGAAGCAGTGATGGCCGGGAGTGCGCGCGGCTGGCTCGGGCTGTCCCGCGCTGCGTGGTGGCAGATCGGCATTCTGGCGGTGCTGATGGTTGCGACATTCTGGTCGAACCTTCACCGCCTCTGGCTCAAGACCAATCCATTTACCGGCGAGGCCAACTGGGGGCATGCGGTCGCGGTGCCGCTCATCGGACTTTATTACCTGTATGTCCATCGCGACGAACTGCGCCGCGCGTCGGCGCAGCCGGCCGGCGGCCTTCCGTGCGCCCTGCCGACATTTCTCATATCGCGCATCGTTTTCTGGCTTGTCGCAATATATGTTGCCGGCATTGGCGCAATCCGCGCGGCGCGATTTATCAATGGGTCGGATGTCAGTGTCACCACGCTGGCCGAGGTGGGTGTTTCGACAGTCCTGGCGTTCGCTGCAATCTTCGGCGGCATCGCCTACCTGCGATTTTGGGCAAGTCGGTCTTACAACCGCGCCAAGCCGGTCGCGCAGTTTCTCGGCATGCCGTTCTGGCGAATTTCGCCATGGGATGGCGTGCCGATCATTCTCGTCGGGCTGCTGCTGTTTGCATACGGCATCTATCCCGGCCAGAACGACATGGTCAAGGACATTGGCTTGGTCGCGACGCTCTTTGGTGTTGCGACACTGGCGGCCGGCGTGGCGATCATGCGAATCGCATGGTTTCCGATATTGTTTCTGGTCTGCGCGATTCCCTGGCCGGAACTGATGTACAGCAAGCTGGCACTTCCGCTGCAGAAGCTGGCGGCTTGGGCGGCGGTTGCGGTTTTGCGTGCCACAGGTGTCGACGCGCATTACACCGGCACGCAAATCATCGTGGACAAGGGGATCGATCAACTCCCACGCATTCTCAACGTCGCCGAAGCGTGCGCGGGGCTGCGCTCGCTGATGACGTTTGTCACGGTGGCGGCGGCGGTGGCATTTTTGTCACGCCGGCCACTGTGGCAAAAGCTGATCATCACCGCATCAGCAGTTCCCATCGCTATCTTCTGCAATGTGATGCGCGTAGCGGGCCAAGGGCTGCTTGACCATTACGTCGATGAACGCCTGAGCGAAAACTTCGCGCATGCGTTTGTCGGGCTGATCATGCTGATCCCGGCGTTTTTCCTGATTCTCCTCGTGGGATGGGTGCTGGATCGATTATTCATCGAAGAGGTGGACGCCAAAGCCGCTCCGGCCCGCGCGGGGGCGCCGTCAAAAGCAACTGGCCCCAAGCCGAAGGCGGACGATCTCGTGATCGAAGTGCACCGTACCCCGGCGGCAAAACCTGTAGCGGGCGTCACCGGAGAGAAAGATTCGGCCGGCCCTGGCAGAACGCAAACGGGTGCTCTCCGACCGGCCGCTGCGCCGGCTCCGTCGAAGTCCCCGTTAAACAACCCTGCGGCAGCCAGGCAGGGGGCGAACAGCCCTCTCGCAAACAGGCCTCCCGCAAACAGGCCTGCGGCAAACAGTTCTGCGCCGCCCGGCGTTGCTAATCCCGCGGCAAAGCCGGGCGCGGTATCGCGTCAGTCAACCCCTCCCGCGCGGCCGGCAACCACAACAGCAGCGCCCGCGAAGCCAGACGTTGCGCCCACGAAACCCGGTACAGCACCGGCAAGGCCCGCCACATCGCCAAGTTTACCGGCAGCGCCGACAAAGGCCGGAACAGAGCCGGCCAGACCCTCCGGCACGCAGCCACAGCGCATCGCAGCACCCACGAAGCCGCCTGCTTCGCCAGCGCCCAGCGCGGCGACGCCTCTGCGTCCTGCAAGCACCGGCCAGCCCGCGGTCACGCCTGGCCAGCGTCCCACGACACCGAGCCAGCGACCGGCAACGCCAAGTCCGCTACCGGCAAATCCAGCGCCGCCCACGGACACGGAGGGCAAGCAATCATGAGCCAGTCACCCGCCGGCAACACAGTACGATCCGGCTCGCCACGGGAGAGTGACGCGCGTTCGATGATGCGCGTTCTGATGAAGCCGCGATTTGTCGTTGCGGCGACGCTGCTGCTTGCGGCGGCGCTCGGGCTGAATGTCGCAGTTCAGGCGTTTCAACTGCATTTCAAGAAG
>JBBQCK010000353.1:0-4070 GCA_038318605.1 Tepidisphaerales bacterium
CACCGCATCGTACGGCAGCATCGCGGCGACCAAAGCCGAAGGATCGGATCCGGTGAGCATCTGCTGGCCGGCATCCTGATCCATGGACGCCTGCACCATGATCGGCAATCGCCGGCCCGCCTGCGCGAACGCGCGTTCGGCGGCAACGAGGCAGCATTTGATGGCGAGCAGATCCTGCTGTGTTTCGATGAGCAGCGCATCGACGCCGCCCGCCAGGAGGCCGCGAATCTGCTCGAAATACGAATCCTCCATGGTGTCCCAGTCGGTCATGCCGAGGGTGAGGATCTTCGTGCCCGGCCCGATGGAGCCGACGACGTAACGGGGGCGATCGGGCGTTTCGAATCGATCGCATGCCGCGCGGGCGATGCGCGCGGCGGCGACGTTGTTTTCGAAGGTGCGCTCAACCAGATCAGCTTCGGCCAGCACGATCTTGTTGGCACCGAAGGTGTTGGTCTCGACCGCGTCGCAACCGACTGCGAGAAACGCCTCGTGAATGTCCTGAATTACGTCGGGCCGGGAGAAATTGAGAATCTCGGAGATATTTTCCTGGCCAAGCCAGTCTTTTTGAATGTCGAGCGTGCGGGTCTGCAAATTGGACCCCATCGCGCCGTCAAGCACGACGACACGTTCGGATGCGAGCTGGAGGAATGGTTTTCTGGCGGTACTGGACACAGGATGGCTCCGGGAACAAGTCTATAAAATACGGTCGCTCTCAGACACGACGCCCACGCTCGGAGGACGGCACCGTTTGCCTGGGGCACCAGCCAACTGAAGCGGTGAATGCGCCCAACCACTTTCGGGTATGCCGAGCACTCTTCCGGACAATGATAGGGTAGATGAAAATGCGTGCCACATGCCGGCAGGCGATTGTCGTGGACTTATCAGACCTAATAGGTTATTAAGAAAAGCAATGTGGATCGTGCGTGAACACCGGCGCGTGGCCAAGGCCTGCGTGCTGGCGCCAAAGCCGGTGGTTCAAAAATACGAATTGTGGAAACACATTGTATTCCGTCACGGGCCGGAGAAGCTGAAGGAGTTTCCAGGCTTCAACGACGAAAAACTGCTCGGAGAGCGGCTAGGCGAAAGGTCGTCTCGATTGAATCTTAAATATCGCGTGATTTATATGACCGATCGTCCCATATTGACGGTTTATGTTCTTGAGATCACGCCCCACAAGTACTAGGTGCGCCATGAAACGCAATTCACCGCGAGATTTTGTTGCAGCGGATTCCCATGCTTCCCTTACGACCGGAATGGTCATCCGCATGCTGCGTGACTTAAAGGGCTGGACGCAGCGGGAGCTGGCGGACAAATCCGGAATTGGCGCGCCAAACATCAGCCTGCTGGAAAACGAAAAGGTGGACATCGGAAAAAAGCGAGCGGAGCAGTTGGCTCGCGCCTTTGACGTACATCCGGCGATCATCATGTTCCCAGAATACGAAGCCCGCGCGATCCATAGTGCGGCATGATGCACCCTGTTTCGAGTTCTGACTGTCGTTGCCGAATACACCTCGAGTGCCATCATGATTCCAGTGATCCCCCGGCCTTTGGACATTGAGTTACAGGCTGGGCATTGCCGGCTCGGCAGACCGCGCATCGAAGCGGCGGCGGAATTGGAGATTGAATCGCGACGGTTGTCGGCGGGGCTTTCCGATGGCGGCGACGTTGACACCAATTGCAGCACAACGATTCGCCTCGCGCTCGATCCATCGGTACAGCATCGCGAAGGCTATCGGCTTTCAATCCAGCCGGCGGAGATCGCGATTGCCGCTTTGACTCAGGCTGGAATCGCGCACGGCATTCAATCGCTATTGCAGATGGTTCGCGGGGCGGCCATTGAAAATCAACCTCTCCCCTGCTGCATCATCGCCGATCAGCCACGGTTTCCGTGGCGCGGGTTGATGATGGATGTGTCGCGCCATTTTTTCGACGCCGATCAGGTCTGCCGGATGCTCGATTTGATGGCGATGTACAAGCTCAATCGCTTTCACTGGCATTTGACGGACGATCAGGGATGGCGGCTGCCGGTTGCGAAATATCCACGGCTGACGGAGATCGGCGGATTCCGCGAGGGGACGCTGGTGGGGCATGATAAAGATCGGCCGCGTCGGTACGACGATCGGCGTTATGGCGGCTTTTATACCGTCGAGGACATTCGCCGCGTGGTGGCGCATGCGGCTTCGCTGCACATCACCATCGTCCCTGAGATCGACATGCCGGGGCACATGCAGGCGGCCATCGCGGCCTATCCGCATCTTGGAAACACGACCGCGCCCATTTCGCCGCGATGTCACTGGGGGATCAGCCAGAACATCCTCAATCCCCAGGAATCGACCGTGCAATTTATGGAGGATGTATTGGCGGAGGTGTGCGATTTATTTCCCGGCGAATTTGTCCACATTGGAGGCGATGAGGCGCTGAAGCATGAGTGGGCCGAGAGCCGCTCCGCGCAGGATCGCATGCTCGAGCTTGGGCTCAAAAGCGAACATGAAATGCAATCCTGGTTTATCGCGCGGATGGGGGCATTTCTGGCTACGCGCGGGAGGCGGCTGATCGGCTGGGATGAAATTCTCGAAGGGGGCGTCGAGCGCCTGCCGCAAAATGCCGCCGTGATGAGCTGGCGCGGAATGGCGGGCGGCATCAAGGCGGCGGCGGCGAAGCACGATGTGGTGATGACGCCGACTTCGCACACCTATTTCGATTTTTATCAGGCGGGTCCGCAAGGTGAACCGCTGGCAATCGGCGGCATGACGACGCTTGAAAAAGTGTACGGCTTCGATCCGATTCCGCCTGAGCTCGAAACGGCCCACCACGGACGCATTCTTGGCGGGCAGGGGCAGTTGTGGGCAGAATACATCCCCACGCCCGAGCATCAACTATACATGTCATTCCCTCGTGCATGCGCACTGGCGGAGGTGTTATGGTCGCCGAAGGACGCTCGCGACTGGAACCATTTTGTTTCGCGTATGCGGAATCACGGCGAACTGCTTGGGCGACTCGGCGTGAAAACCGGACCGATGCCGGCCGATGCGTGACGCCGACCAGCATCGCGGGCGAGGCGCATAAACTCGAACGAGGCACCATGAGCAGCAATGAATCATTGCCCGGGACGTCGCCCGAGCGAATGCCAGTGGACGTTTTTTCCGACAGTGAGGCGGCGGCGCGGGCGGCGGCGCGGCATCTCGCGGAGGCAATTGTTGCCAACACCGCCACCGGGCGCAAGACCGTGCTCGGGCTGGCCACGGGTTCAACGCCGTTGGGCGTTTATCAGGAACTGATACGCCTTCATCGCGAGGAGGGATTGAGCTTTCGCGACGTCATCAGTTTCAATCTCGACGAATATTACCCGATCAACCCCGCCGAGCTGCAAAGCTACCAGCGATTCATGCGGGAGAATCTGTTCGATCACCTCGACATACCCGCAAAGCAGGTTCATGTCCCAAGTGGGACCGTCGCCGAGGCCGATGTCGCGCAGCACTGCCGCGACTACGAGGCGGCCATCGCAGCGGCCGGCGGCATCGATATTCAGATTCTGGGCATCGGGCGTACCGGACACATCGGCTTTAACGAACCAGGCTCCGCGCGCGACAGCCGCACGCGGCTGATTACGCTCGACCGCGTCACACGCGCCGATGCCGCGAGCGATTTTTTCGGCGAAGAAAATGTCCCACGCCGCGCCGTCACAATGGGGGTCGGGACCATTCTCGCCTCGAAGAAGGTGCTTCTGCTGGCGTTCGGCGAACACAAGGCGCCGGTGATTGCGCGTGCGGTCGAAGGGCCGGTTACCCCATCCGTGGCGGCGAGTTTTTTGCAGGAACACGCCGACGCGCGGGTGCTGCTGGATGAGGCCGCGGCGCACGAGTTGACGCGTTTTAAATGCCCGTGGACGATCGGCACGGTCGATTGGACGCCCGCGACGTCGCGGCGGGCGGTGCTATGGCTGGCGCGAAAGCTCGATCGGCCAATCCTGAAGCTGACGGACGAAGATTACAACGAGCACGGCATGCAGGATCTGCTGGCGCGTCACGGCAACGCGGAGCCGATTAATGTCGAGGTCTTCCGATCGATGC
>JBBQCK010000354.1:0-4065 GCA_038318605.1 Tepidisphaerales bacterium
CCCGCCGCCGGTGAGGGCGCCAAGGGCCTCCGCTCCTTCGCCGCCGACTACTCCGGCAAGTCCGGCGCCCCCGGCCTCTTCGCCGTCGCCGACAAGATCACCGGCGGCCACCGCAAGGTCTGGGTCTTCCAGGCCCCGCGCAACAAGGACACACAACTCGAGATCGACGGCAACACCTTCACCCTCACCCGCGCCGATGCCACCTTCAAAGCCACGGTCATCTCTCCCCCCGATGCCAAGGTAGAGGCCGTCAAGGGCCCATTGCCGGCCATCCCCGCCAGCGGAATCTTGGCTGCCCCCGGCAGCGCCATCCACGTCACCTCCGCCGATGGCAACGCCGGCGAGTTTCTCGTGGTCTTCACCCTCCAGCGCGGCAACGCCCCCGCCGTCACCATCGACGGCGCCGGCCTCAACGCCAAGGTCGGCGTCGGACCCCAGACCCTCCACTTCGATGGTCAGAACCTCGTCATTGGCCCGTAAAGACTGCCACCCGCCATCGCCACGGCCGCGCTCCTCCATCACCTTGATCCAAGGCGATGCGGAAGCGCACTATCACGGCCAAAACGCCGCGGAAAACCTCACCCCAGCCGCTTTGCCGACTCCGCCACCTTCCCCGCATCCACCACCCCATCCCGCTTCAGCGCGGTCCCCACGATGAACCCATCCGCGTAGGGCAGCATCGCCTCCAACGTTTCCGCGGAAATCCCGCTTCCCTCCCGGTTTGGTCTCTCCTGAGTTCCATTGCGCTGGCGCGATTTTCTCCTGCGTGCGCTGCCTCACCGCACGCCTTGCGTTTCTATTTGCGGGGATCAGATAAATGGCCGTGCGTCAAGCACGAGGCGAAGCGGATAGTCGCTGACCACGACATCGCTGCCCAGAAATGCCTGGCTTTCGGCGAACAACGACAGGACGGCCGTCAAATGATGGACGCCCAGCCTTCTCTTGGTGCCGCTAACATCGGCGTAAAAGGCGGCATCGCGGCTCGCGGGTTCGGTGACGCGTGGGTACAGGGCATCGAGTGATCGACGAATGCAGCGTGCGACATCCTCGCGGCGATGGCCGCTGTGTCGGACGCTGCGCGTCAACATGTAGATTGCATCCAGGGTCATCCAGTAATGATTGAACGGATGCCAGTAGCCATCCGGCTGCTGCAAACCGATGATCGCGTCGATGCGGGCCGTGGGGTGAGGAATGGGGCGATGGAAGAACTCGTACATGAACGCGTAATGGAAGGTGCCGCCGATCTGGTCGGAATCGCCGCCGGCCGGCTTGTCCAGACCCAGCATTCCGTTGCGTGGATCAAACAACCTATCGAGGTGTGCAAAATATGCGGTGAACCATTCGCGGTCATAAAGGCCCGGCACGAGGGCCATAATGGCCGCCAGCCCCGCGCCGTCGTGCGAGCATCGATACACATTCTCGCGCCAGTCCAGCCCGTCCAGCATCGCCATCATTTTCGCCGGATCCCGCTGGGCCTGGAACCACGGCATCGGATGATCTGCCACAAGCCCGAGCAGCCGCATGGCCGCAAGAGCAAACGCCGTGTTGTGCAACTTGCTGTGCGTGGGATTGCGTTCGATCAGATACCCGGTATCCGCGTCGATGAAGGCCTTCCACGCACTGGCCCACTGGCCGCGTTCCTCGGCGGAAGGATGCAGCGCGCCGAGCGTATGCAGGACACAGGCCATGTCGGATGTGCCGTAAAGCTCGTGCTCCTGTTCGCCGCGGGCGCGCATATAGTGGCCCGGCGCAAGGCGCATCGCCGGCTCAAATTCATCCAGTACCCAGCGTATTAACGGGCGCAGGTCAAAGTCCATGGCCTGACAGGATAACTGTCGGCCGTTCGGTGGGAAGAACCGGGGCCGCTTCGGCGGCTCAAGGTGCTTACTGAGCATCGCGAACAGACGTGTGCAAATAATTCGGCAAGCTGTCGAAAATGCCCAACTCGGTCTGCGAGAGGCTGTCCAAAATAGCTTTCCATCAAACCAGACCCTGTGTATCGCTCTACCGCCGCGGCATTTCCTGATACCGTAGCCGCCGCGCTGCATGTACTTCTGGCGATGCGGCGCGATCTGCATGGTGCTCACACTGGACATTGGATCATCGAGCGTAAAAGCGGCCGTCGCCGTCAATGGCCGGCTTGTCGGCAAATCCGCCAGGGCGGAGTTTGCGACGCGCCACACTGGCGCGCGTGTTGAGGTTGAGCCGGATGCGGTGATGCGCGCCATTCGCGAGGCTATTGCCGCGCTTGGCCCGCGCGCTAAGCGCGTGGAACTGATCGCACTATCCAACATGGCGCCGAGCTGGATTGCGATGGATGCCCGGGGACGGGCGTTGACGCCCATCATCACCCATCAGGACCGCCGCAGCATTGAAGCTGCGCTTGCCATTGAAAAAATTCTGGGCAAAGCGAGGCACCTGGGCCTTGCGGGCAATCGCCCTTTTCCCGGCGGCATCTCCTCCACCACCTGCGCGTGGTTTGTAAAAAATGAACCCGCGCTGATGCGCCGCGCTGATCTGATCGGCCATTTGAACACATTTTTACATCGCCAGTTGACGGGCCAGCGCATCACCGATCCGTCGAACGCTTCGTTCATGGGGTTCTATCGCACCACCACGTTGAGGGGCTGGTCGGATGAGTTGTGCGGCGCGGCCGGGATCAAAGCACATATTCTTCCTGCGGTGATTGACGCGGGTGATGTTGGCGGGCATCTCACGCCGGTGGGGGCGCGAGCGGCTGGTCTGACGGCCGGCACGCCGATGCTTGCGGGGATGGTCGATACATCGGCGGCAATGTTGCTGGCCGGCGCGCGGCCGGGCCAGCTCACCAACAGTTGTGGCTCGACGGATGTGCTGGCGCTTTGCACCGATGCGCCGCGCCCTCACGAAAAGCTTCTGACGCGCGCGCTGGGGGTCGGCCGGCTCTGGACCAGCGTCAGCACATTGGCGGCCGCCGGTTCATCGCTGGCATGGGTAAAGGATATGCTCTTCGCTGAGATGGATTGGCGTCAATTCAAAAACACCTGCCGCCGGATCGCGCGTCGCGGCGCTTCGGCAACGATCACATTTGATCCCTATCTTGCCGGAGATCGCATGAGCATCGAGCAGCGAAGCGCGGGTTTCTTCGGCATCACGCTTGCGAGCTCGCGGCAGGACATGCTGGCGGCGGTGTGTGATGCATTGGCAAAAGCCAGCGCAGCGCGTCTCGATCTTCTGCTGGATGTGAACGGTGTAAAGCCCCGGCCAACTGTCGTCCTGACCGGCGGCGCGGCCGACCGCACCATCTTCCATCGTGACTGGCCTGACCGCTGGAGGTTCCGCCAGGAAAAAGACGCGGTTCTGCGCGGGCTGGCGATGCTGGAAGATTAGATTGCCATCGCGGTTTACCGGAATCGCAAATTACAGCAGCGCTCTGGCGGCATTCCGTGGCTGGCGCAGGGGTGGGACAATTTCGGCGCAGCGCGATCCAGCGGGAAAGCCAAATCCGCTTCAATCCTCACGCTGCCGCGGCGATTTTTTACGCATCGACACCAGGCTACCGGCCGAATACATCAGTCGCACAACAAATGCGATGCTGGGAAATGCAACAATCCACCGGCAATTCCACGCGGCGCGATAGTGCTTGTTCGATGCTCGCACGACATCGGCGCGCGTCACCACCCCGCGTTCGGCCCGCGTGATCTTGCGGGCCTCTTCGACAATCGCGACGGCCTCGATTTCGGTCCAGTCGCCATCGACCAGAGCCTGCTCAACCGATTCAAATGAAGCCCCTAAAACAAGCTCCTCACCGGCCCAATTTACACAATCGGCACGAGCGCTGTCATCGTGGACGACATACTCCGCGGGGCGGTTTTGTTCGGAACTGTTCAGCATGTCTTTATCCGAACTGAGGCGCCGGCATCCGATCAAAAGGCCGGTCAGCCCCCCTGCCTGGTTGGCGTCTTTGCACGAATCGACGGGTCGCCGATGCGAATCTTCAATCGCTCGCCGCTGATTTTCTGCCGGCCGGTTTGCATGGCTGCGTTCCCCGGGAGTCGCCTTGCCGACCATTTCGACTTTCCCATC
>JBBQCK010000355.1:0-4061 GCA_038318605.1 Tepidisphaerales bacterium
CGTGGCCATCGATCGCTTTGCCGACGATGTGCCGGCCGACATCAAGCGCCGCCGCAACAACGAAATGTTGGGGGTACAGGGCGAGGTCAGCGTGCAAAACAACCGGGAGCTGGTCGGCTCGACGGTGGAAGTTCTGGTCGAAGGGGAAAGCAAGCTGGTCACGCGGCAGAGCAAGACAATGAGCTCGCAGGTGGAATTGGGCTGGGAAAACCGCCGGCCGGCGACGGCGGTGCCGGCGGATTCAAGCCAGACCCAGCTCGTCGCCCGAACGCGCGGCGATCAGGTGGTGGTGTTCGACGGCCCGCGGGCGTTGAAGGGGCAACTGCTCGAAGTGGAAATCGTCGAAGCACAGAATCTCACCCTCTTCGCGCGAGCGGCGACGATGGCGGCGTCGGCCGTTTGAGCGGTATGCAAAGCGACTCCCACGCAATTCCCAAGCGGCGGGTCCATTTCGCCCACGCCGACCCATCGCCCCCTCCCAGCCTCCCCCGGCGTACCGGGAGAGGGGCCGTAAAGGAATGCGGGCCCGCATGACTTCCCACGCAATTTGCAATCGGCCGGTCCATTCCGCACACACCGACCCATCGCCCCCTCCCCTGGTACGCCGGGGGAGGGCAGGGGTGGGGGCGGTTCAACGGGGCAAAAAATTCGCCTCCACAGCCTCCGCCGGCGCGCCGGAAAAGCGGCCGAAAATTCCGTGCGCGCTTGTGCATGTGGTGGCGTCGGTCGTGCGTTCTCGACTGTCTACGTCGCGGTGCGGGAAGCGCATATCTGCCGGCGATCATACCGGCAGCGTTCCGCCGTCTATTCCCCCTCCACAATCAAACTCGCCATCCCCAGAAAATATCCCGCGTGCTGTGGGCCTGTTACTTTGAACGTCAGGTCATTGGTCTCTTTTATCTCCGAAAGATCGATCGGGACCTGACGAATCCACGTTGTATTTTCCGGGGTGATGGCGCTGGGCAGGGGGTGGTCATGGCCGTTGATCGTGACCACGCCTTCTCCCTCGCCCAGGCGCTCGGCGGTGAAGCGGAGCCAGGCTTTTTTCGCGCCCTTCAGGTCATCCGCTTTGAAGGAGATCGTCTCGGCGGCGGGCTCCTTTGCCGTTACCTCGGTGATGACCTTCGCCCCGAAGGACTGGCGGCGATGAACCTTTGAGCCGGCCGGCAGCTCGCCCGCCAGTCCGAGCGACACGGTGACGATGCCGCGCGGCGGAAGTTTCAGGCTCAGCGGGCCAGCGGGATTGGCGGGGGTTGCCGGATTAGCCGGGGTTGCCGGAGCTTGGGGCGCGGGGGCGGCTTTTTCGTCGATGCTGATCTTTCCATTGTTCACCAATGGCGTGCGGATCGTCATGCTCTTGAATGACATCCCCTCTGGCGGGGCGATGTGCAGCTGGATGGTTCGCGATTCGCTCGAATCGTTCAGGGCCATCACGACCAGCTCCATCCCGGCGGGCATGTCGGCGGGGCGCGGGTTGGCCGGGTCCGCGCCGTCGATGGCGGCCGCCACGGCGATGTGCGGATCGTCGCACGAAACCTGCACCAGCCGGCCGCGCAGGTTCTTCAGCATGGTGAACAATACGCCTTCGCCGCCGGGGCTGAAGAAGCCTGCCTCTCCCTTGCCGAACCAGCAGAACGCCCGCGCCTTGTCGGGGCAATAGTCCAGCGCCCATGCCAGCTTGCGGGCGGTCCAGTTAAACTTGGCGACGTCGGCCGCGTTGGTCTTTGATGCGGCATCCGCGCCGGCGTAGGCCTGGGGGTCGGTGCTGCTGGCGGTTTCGGTGTTGTAATCAAAGAGCCATTTGTTGTACTTCGTCATGGCATACGCCGTGACGGTTTCATATTGCGCGAGAATGTTGGTTGGATCGCCGCCGTAGTCGTGGTCGGTGACGCCATCCAGAACCTCGATGCCGGCGTCGAGGGTCGGCTTGTAGACCAAATCCCAAGCCGCCCAGTGATCCTCTCCGGGGCGAAATTCCCAGCCGGCGATGTAGGTGGCATCGGGATAAGCCGCCTTGAGGGCCTTTCCCGCGACCACCATCGGCTCATCGTGAAACCGCGACATCCCCGAAGCCGACCAGAACGTGAACTGCGTGTCATCGTAGACATACCACGGCGTGAACGCCGTCAGCTCGACGTCGCGGCCGCCCCCTTTTTTGTCGGCCAGCTTGATGGTGTATTTCTCCCCATCCTTTATATCCTTCGGCGGATGGGTGGCGGGATTCCAGGCGCTGGTCTTGCGGCCCCAAGACGCCGGCTCGAAGAGCGATCCGTACATCTTCCCCGCCGCATCGCGCCCGCGCCGCCAGTTGTCCCGTCCATCGGCGCTGAAATGCGGCGTCGCCCAGTTAAAGCCCGGCGCGTCGAAGTTCTGCGTCCAGTGCAGATGCGGGCAAAGCGATCCATCGGATTTCAGCCGCACCTCGCCCCCCTCGGCGGCCTTGGTGTCGTCGTAGAAGTCGGGGTTGTAGGCGATGCGGTTTTTGTTCGACCAGTTGAGATACGGCTCGTTCCAGAACTCCACCATTAACGGCTTGCCGGCCGCCTTTGCGCTGGCGGCGCCTTTGGTCACGGCCTGCTCGAGGTTTTCCTTCCATCCCGCGTTTTTCAAAATCGGCGCGGAGCTTCGGTCGTACAGACAGTTGATGAGGGTGTGCGTGATCGGGTTGTCCGTCACCGCGCCAAAGCTGTTGATCTTGCGATCGACCGCCAGCCGGTATTTCTCATGCGAGCCCGGCGGCAGATTAAATCCGCCAAAGAGCCCCGCCGGCAGCATCGTCGTGCCGTTGATGTCGATCAGTTTCCCCGAGACTTCGATCTTCGCCGCCCCGCGCTTGCCCGCGTCGCCACCCGCGTCGCCCGCTGCGTCCGGCGCGGGCCCGACCAGATCGAGGCCGTTTACCGTGAAGGAGATTGTGCCCACGCCCATCGGATTGATGCAGCCGATGGCGATGGCGTTGATGGCGTTGGCATCGAGCTTTTCGTTTTCGTCCACCTGCGTTCCGCCCGGCGGGGCGACATACAGCGGCAGCACGAAATCTCCGAATCGGGCGATGCCGGTGTTGCTCGCCTGCGTCAGATTCGCCGCCCAGGGATAAATGTACCATGTCCCATCCGCCTCGCGCAGCGCGAGATACACGCCGGCATCCGCCCGGGGCTGATCGGTGGCGACGGTGATCTGAATGCCCCCCGCCGCCGAAAGATCGCGCGGCTGGGCAAACTCCAGCACATTCCATCGGGCGTTGGTCCAGTTGGTGCGCTTGGTCCCCATGTTCAACTCGAACCGCTGCCCATCCCCCGCGGCGGCCGCCCCGGTGAAGATATCCTTCTTCAAATCGACCAGCGCCTCCGCGCCCGCCGGCCGGGCAATCTGGCTGAGCAACAGAGCGGACGGCAGAACGATGGATGCGAAGCGTCGATTCATGGGGTCCTTTATTGGTAGACAGTAGACAGTAATCAGTAGGCGGTAATCAGTGGGCAGTCGGCAGTTGTGTCGGGTGGGCCTTGCCCACCCTCCGGGTTGAGAAAGTCCGATCGATGGGCGGTGTCCACCCTACATTCTCTGTGTCTCCGTGCCCTGGGTGTTCTTCGTGGTTCCAACTTCTTTTCCGCTGATTCTACCCTGCCGGCGGGCAATGTGTTGGCGCGGTGATTCGGTCGATGCGGGCGATCGGGGCCGGATGCGTTAAGCTGCCGACCCATGAAGGTGGTTATCCTTGGCGCGGGCGGTCATGGGCGGGTGGTGCTGGAGATCCTGCGCCTTGCCGGCGAGCATGAGGCGGCCGGTTTTCTCGACGCCGATCCCGCGCGAACCGGCACGCGCGTCGGCGAGATCGAGGTGCTTGGCCCGGTTAATCTGCTGGCCCGGCTCAAGCGCCGCGGCATCAAAGGGGCGATCGTCGCCATCGGCGACAACCGCATCCGCCGCTCCCATGCCCCGCTGATCGAGGCCGCGGGCCTGAAACTCATCAACGCCATTCATCCCTCGGCGATCGTGTCCCCCACCGCGCGGCTGGGCAGGAACATCGTCATCGCCCCGGGCGCAATCGTCGGCGTCGAGGC
>JBBQCK010000356.1:0-4039 GCA_038318605.1 Tepidisphaerales bacterium
ACCGCGGCAAGCGTGGCGTCGTCAAACCAGCCCAGTTCGTCGGTTTCGCGGCTTCGTTTCAACGCCATGCGCGCCAGTCGGCGCAGGCTCTTGAGATCGCCCTTCGGCAGTTGAAACAGAACCAGCGAGAACAATTGGCCATTGCGCTCGGCGCGGGCGCGCTCGCGGCGCAGGACATTGCGGAACACTTCCGCGGGATACACACTATGCAGGTCGCGCGTCGAAGCGGGCGCAGCCACTGTGGACTGCGGGCGCTCCTCGCGCGAGCGTGGGGTGCTGAAGAACATTTTCGCCCCTCCGGAGGGCAAAGGTTTCAGAGCACTGATCGCTCGACTCGTACGCTGGATTATGAGGGAGGCGGATTCGGACCAGACGCTCAGCACTCGAACGGGGCTCTATCCCGATCGCCGCTTTGCCATCCGGGGGCATTTATCAACAGGTGTGAATCAGAAGGCGCATTTCTCCCGAACCGGCCGCGATGTGTTTAGCTCACATCTTCTCCCTTCTCCTCGTCGGCACTCACTCCAATTCCGAACGACCACAACTAGCTGTCGTCCTTCATTGGAGCCGGCTGACAATTGCGGCTTTCCAGGCCGCAGCATTTCTCCTCGATCGCATACTTCTTACCTTACTCTCTATCATTTAATGGCGCAAAACCAACTAAGATTCCGTTCACCCAGGGGGGTTCGCACGTCCCAAATGTGTTAATCCAGGGTGATGTTGCCGGACTTTCGCCCGGGGTAAGCTGGGCAATCCCAGCTATCTTACCCGTGTCCAGTCCGGCGTTGGCGGTGTGACTCTCCCGCTTCGCGTCGGTTCGGACGCGGGCGGCTTTTCGATCACTTTAGCGACCGGCTCGACATTTTCAACTGTTTCCGTGGATTTCACACTTACTTCATGTCCACCGGGCCCGCTGTTGTCGTGACTGCCGCGCCGCGGCACATCATTGACGATGACGCCAAGTATGTGTGCGCCTACGCTCAGCAGGTCGTCGCATGCCTGTTCGCCGCGGCGCCGTTCGGTTCGGCCGGCCCGCACAACCAGCAGGGTGCCATCGCAATTGGCGCCGATAATTCGCGCGTCGCTCACTTCCGCCAGCGCGGCCGAATCCAAAATGACCTGATCATATCGCGAAGCCGCTTCACCAAGCACGGCGATGAATTTCTCGCCGTTTAGCATCTCCGATGGCGTATTCGGAATCGGTCCGCACGGGAGCAGGTCCAATCGTTCTACCGCAGTGCGCTGAATAGCGTTGTCGAGCGATTCTTCATCCTGCAAAACGCTCGACAGGCCGACGTGTTCGCTCACATCAAACAACTGATGCTGGGCAGGACTGCGGAAATCGGCGTCGATCAGAAGCACGCGCCTTCCGGCCTGCGCCATGGCGATGGCGAGGTTGCTTGCCAGTGTTGTCTTGCCTTCGTCCCATGTTGGGCTGGTGACGAGAAGGGTCTTCGCGGGCTTGTCGGGCGAGCGATAACGAATTGCGGTGCGAATCGTGCGATAGGCTTCAGCTATATCGCTGGAAGCATCCAGCCGCACGGTCTGCGCGCGAATCGCATCGCTGTGCCCGGCCGGCATGCGTGGGACAACACCGAGCACTGGCAGGCCAAGCGATGCCTTGATTTCCGCGACGTTATGGAGACGGGGGTCGTTCCATTCCTTGAGGTGTGCGCCAACCACGCCCAGCGCCAGGCCGATCGCCAGCGCTACCGCGAGCGCCCGCAGGCGGCTGGGTTTTGTTGGGCGTATGTCGGCGTCCGAGGTGTCGATCAGCGAGGCGTGGGCGGCTCCAGCCGACGTATTGGTCTCAACGTCCTTTATGCGCGACTGATAGCGGGCCTGTTCATCCTTCAGGTTATTCTGCTTGTCGCGCAGGCTGTCCAGGAGATATTTTTTAGGCTGAACGACATTCAGGGCGGCCTGCGCGCTGTCCAGTTCCTGCTTCTGCGCTTCCTCGCGGTGCTGCGCCTCCACCCAGACGCGCTGGGTTGCGAGCGCATACAGTGCCCGCTGGCGTTCCAGCCGTGACGCAAGATTCTTCACTATCGGGTGCTCGGAAGTGTAATCGCGCTGCAGGAGCATGAGCTGTCCCTGAAGGTCCAGGATGCTGGCGCGAATTTGCGAGAGGTAGTCGGCCGACGAGGGAACGGTTCCTTCGCTGCGTTCAATTTCCCGGAGAAGGTTCGAATGTGCCTCATCGACTGCGAAGGAATTAAACGCTTCGTCATACGCCGATTTGGCCTCTAGCGTCTCCTGGTGGCGGCGGTTCCACATGTCGCGCGCGCCGGTCAGTTGCTGCTGCATCAGGTCGAGATTCGCATCGGCGCTCAAAGTGCGAATCTGATCGCTCAACTCAAAATAGCGCTTTTCGACACCCTTCAGCGAATCCTCGAGGGGGCCGAGCAGATCCTTCGAGCGACGTTCCCGCTCCTCGCGGTTGTATTCAAGGTATGAATCGACGACTGCCTTGACGATTTTGATCGCCTCAGTGCGGTAGGGGGAATCAAACTCAACACCGAGCACGTTACCGCGCTTCTCCGCCTCGACACGCACGTCGTGGCGCAGCATTCCGAGCGTATTCACCACGCCGTCGAATGTGTGGTATTGCGAGCTTCCGAGCTTGGCCAGCGTCTTGGCCATGATTGCGGCGGATGTCATCACCTCTCGCTCAGTGGCCAGGAATCGGTCGGCGGTGTCGCCCTGTGCACGGGCGGCACTTTCGCTTTCGCCGATCGCCTGACTGACCACAAGCTCGATCTTGACGGTGGATCGAGCGGTGTATTCCGGCTTTTTGACGACGATATAGACTCCCGCAACCACCAGCGCCGCGCCGAGGAAGGCGAAGATCAACCATCGCTGTCGCGACAAAATTTGAATAAGGCCGGGGTGGGCGCTTTCCGACGGTGCGGTCGGCGTGTTCGGGAGGCCGGTGCCTGCAATGGCGGATGCCGATGAGGGTGTGCGATCGTCCATACGCTTTTTCTGCCCTGTGCGTGTCGTATTCAAAAGGGTGTGACCCGATGTCCGCCGGTGCGGGTGAGCCGCCCGATCCATGAAAAAATAAAAACCATGGCCGCTCCCAGGGCCAAACCGGCCGGCAGCAATAACTGCGGGTCGGACGCGCGTAATGTCAACTTACGCAAACCGGGCGGATTATAAAGACCGGCGGCCGCGTTAACAGTAATAAACGGCATAAACACACCGCTCCGCTTCGTCCGCATAACTTCGGCCAAAGCGGCTCATTTGCATTCACCGCACCCCCGTGCGGCTGCAAATCCGGCATGCCGCTATTGCGGCGGCTCGATTCGTATGACATCTGCGCCCCGGTCGCGGGTGACTTCCAGCACCACCGGCTCCTTCGGATTTTCCTTGCGAAATGCCTCGTAGGCACCTTTGAACTGATCCAGCGACTCCACGGGCGTATTGTTGACCTTCATCACCAGATCACCCGGCGCCAGCTTTGCGCTGGCGGCGTGGCCGTTCGGCTTGACGATGGCGATGGTCACTCCGTTTGTGTCGGCCGGCAGCTTTTTCGAGTACGTGTCCGCAAAAACCACGTCGCGCGCAGTGAATCCCAGGTCGTCGGCCGTATAGCGTTTGGCCTGGTAGCTGGTCATGGGGCGCTCCTGCAGAGTTACCTTAACGTCAGAGTTTTTCGGGCCTTTCTCCTCGTCGCGCTGAATGCCAAGGGTGATTTCATCGCCGACCTTCATGCGTGAAAGGTGTTTGTTGAGGATCATCGGGGTCTCATCGGGATCATCACCGCGTTCCAGCGGTTTGCCATTCAGGCTCAGGATGCGATCGCCCGCCTTCAGGCCGGCCTTGTCGGCCGAGGCGCCTGGAATCACCTCGCCGATCACCGCCACCGGTGTACCTTTGAGCTTCAAAAACTCTGCGACGTCTTTCTTCAGCCCCGTCATCGAAGCACCAAGCCACGGGATGTGTTGTGCGTCGCCGT
Organism: Tepidisphaerales bacterium; assembly: GCA_038318605.1. Classification (GTDB taxonomy): domain Bacteria; phylum Planctomycetota; class Phycisphaerae; order Tepidisphaerales; family Tepidisphaeraceae; genus JBBQCK01. The sequence goes on from JBBQCK010000356.1 coordinate 3,962, forward strand.
CTTTGGGCAGTGATTCCAGTGCCGGCAGAAATTCAGAAGAAGGCAGGAAGAATCGGGGCGGCGAAGTAACGGCGGTCA
>JBBQCK010000357.1:0-4018 GCA_038318605.1 Tepidisphaerales bacterium
CCGCTGCTGAGCGTGCCGGTTGCCTATCACCATCGCCCCAAAGACACGCCGGATCCGGCGCTGCGAAAGTTGGCTCAGGTGGTGTCGTTGGCCGGTCGATGCGCGGATGTGTTCGTGGATGAGAACGCGGCCAGCGCGATCGCCGATGTGCGGGCCGCCCTGAAACGCGACTACGACATTACGGAGGGTGACGCCGACGCGCTGCTTGATGACATTGGCAAAAGGACCCGGGAGGTCGCCCCACTGTTTGAAATCGCGCTGGGCAATTCATCGAATTTCGAGGCCATTCTCAAAAAAGCCAACGAGGCACTTGTCGATCTGACGCTTCGCACGCAGCAACAGGCGGTTACGCTGAAAGAGCAGAACGTCGCGTTAAAACAGGCGGCCACGACGGATGCGCTGACGGGCCTTTCCAATCGCGCGACGTTCGATCAGTTTGCAAATGATGCGCTCGCCAGCGCTGTGCGCGACGGCACGCCGCTGTCGCTCATCATGATGGATGTGGACAAATTCAAATCGGTGAACGACAAGTATGGTCACCCGACGGGCGATGCGGTGTTGAAGGCGGTCGCCAAGATCTTTCGTTCGGCAGCCCGTGCAACGGACCTTGCCGCGCGTTTCGGCGGCGAGGAGATGGTGCTCGTACTGCCCAACGCCAGTCGCAGCACGGCGACCGCGGTCGCCGAATCGATCCGGCGCGCGATCTGCGCCAAACCGATCAACACCGGCACGGTGGCCTTGCCCATTTCCGCGAGCTTTGGCGTAGCGACATACGACAAGGACAGCCCGCTGAAGCTCCCGGCGCATCTGTTGAAAGCCGCCGATCTGGCGGTCTATGCCGCCAAACACGGCGGGCGAAACTGCGTGCGTGTCTTTTCCCTGAAGCCGGCCGCCAAGGCGGCGTGAGGGCCGGCGGGCGAAACACATCCGACAGGAGCACGAACTCCGGTGCTGTAACCCGACGCTATCGCTCAGCGAGCAGGCGGCCGGATTGGGCGTGATGCCCAACCCAGAACCACACGCTATTTCCCTTCTCCTCGAAACCGAACTCGCGGTAGTGCAGCCCGACACGCACGGACCAAAATCGTCCGGCCATTACAGGTGCAGGCCGGCCGAGGCAATCACGGCGTGATTAGCGAAATGCGCCGGTCGGGATGCTGGACCGTCTGTATTTTCCAGCGCCTCAACACCCAGTCGATTTCCGCCTATAATCGGTTTCGTCAATTCAGAGGAGACCGATCGCAATGGCAGAAATGAATGACCGCATCGAGCAGTTTCGCAAGATGACCGAGGCCGACCCGGACAATGAGCTGGGGCATTTTTCACTGGGGCGCGCTTATCTTGAGGCAGGCGAATTCGACGGCGCGATCGCAGAGTTGCAGCGCACGATTGATCTGAACGCCAACATGAGCCGCGCGTATGAGCTGCTGTCGCAGGCGCTGCTGAAGCGCGGCCGCAAGCCGGAAGCGATCGACTTTTTGACACGCGGCGTGAAGGTCGCCAACGATCGCGGCGACGTCATGCCAAAAAATGCGATGATTCGGGCGCTGCAGGATTTGCAGGCGCCGGTGCCGGAATTGGCAAAGATTGCCGAAGAGCAGCCGCTGGCGCCCGACCAGATCAAATGCCACCGGTGCGGGCGCGTCGGGCCGAAACTTCCGTCGGCGCCGTTTCGCAACCCGCAAGGCCAGGCGATTCACGAAAAGATCTGCGCCCCCTGCTGGCGCGAATGGATCGGCATGGGTACCAAGGTCATCAACGAGCTGCGGCTGCCGCTGTCCGATCCGCAGGCGCAGAAAATCTACGATCAGCACATGCTCGAGTTTTTGAACATGAAGTAACCGGGCTCGTGGGCCAAACGGGGTCGATTTACTTTTTCGCAGGCTCGTAAACCTTCATCACGATCTTCGCGCCGTTGAAGCTCAGCTTCTGGCCGCCGATGACCACATCCTCCCCCTGCGCTTGTGGAACGGGGGTGTTTTCCTTCTGCACGGTCAGAATGAGGAATTTGTTTTTCCCGGCTTCAACAAGGTTGGTGCTGATCGTCTTGTCCTTCGGCGCGCCCGGCGCCTGCAGGTTGGGGGCGCACATCGTGACCAACACCGGCGCTCCCGAGGCGCCGGAATAATCGATGGCCAGCGCGCACACGCCGGCCGCTGTTTGAATTGTCACCTGGCCGGAGCCATCCGCGCCGACATCCACGCTGACGGGCTTGCCGGTCATCTTTACGGGGAACGTCAGCCGCTTGCCAAGCGCCCAGATGAGAATTGGCCCGGGGCGGTCTTCCTTTTTGAATCCAGCCGGCCCGCCGCCCAGGTGCAGCGTGACGATCGAATCTTCATGGTCCTGCCAGCGGTTGCGAAACGCGTAATAGTTGTGGATGTGATCGGCATAAAAGTGCCCGAGCACGTCGGCCGGGTTTTTCTCCGGCACGCCGATCGGAAATGTCATCAGGCTGAGGGCGGCCCGGTGCGGGTAAGTCAGGGCATCGTAGGATTTCCCGCCGGCCACGTTGTCAGGCAGGAGCTTTGGATATTCCTTCTGCTCGCTGGGGACGACGAAGTGGTTGTAGGTCCAGAGCATGGCCGGAACCTGCTCGGGCAGCACCGAGCCGAAACCCTGGCCAAACTCGCCGCCGTCGGAGGTGCCGTCGCGCTTGACGTATTCGGTGCCGTAGCTCGACGGGGCGCGGCATGGATAATACGGCTTGCCGTCGGCATTCGGGATGATCTCAAATGCCCAGCGCAGGCTCAGCCACTGTGCATTGACTTTCGGGCGAAGGAAATCCTTTCCGCCGGCGTTGCGCCACGCCTGAAACGCGGGGACGAGCGAGGTGTTGGCGGCCATGTGCGATGGCCCGGGGCCTTCTGCGAAATATCCGCCATCGCCAAACGCGCGGGTCAGAACGGTGATCGTGTTTTTCTCGCAGTTGGCGAGCAGCGCATCGAGCTTTTTGTCATCGGCGCCGGGATCGTGGCGGATGGCGAGAATCGCGATGGCCGCACCGCCCTGATAGGCGCCATAGTGGTTGGAGCCGGGTATGTAGGGTGTGTTGACCATCTTGGCCAGCGTCATTCCCTCGGTACCCCCTTCGAAGCCGCCGTGGGTGACGCACATGTGTTTGTAGTCCTGTATTTCATCAAGGGCCTTACGGCGAAAGGCATCATCCCAGCCGTCGTAAGCGAGGTCGTACGCCATCGCCACGCAACACATCAGCATGCCGGTCCGCAGGCCCGCGCCGGCGCTGGTCCAGGTGTAGCGCTCATCGCGATCGGGCGTGCCGGCGAACATCATTTCGAGCGCCTTGCGCGACAGATCGGCATATTTCTGTTCGCCGGTCAGTTGGTAGAGCATCGCATAACCGGCCGGGTGGCCCATGGTGAAGGCGATGGTGGGTAGTTCTTTGCCACCCTTTGCGCCTTGATTCACCGGCTTGTTTTTATTCACGGCCTCGGGAAGGGTGTCCCCATTTTTTCCGTCGAGCAGAAACCGCAATCGCTCGATGATCGCCTTTCCTTCGGGGGTCTGAGCGCGCTTTTTTAGTTCGGGCAGGTCCGACTTGCGCATGAAGAGGCGCGGATGCTCACCGGCCGCGGGTTCAACAAACCCCGACACGGCGGCCGGCCACGGCTGCTCCCCGCCGGCGGCGCTGACAGGTTCCGCCCCGCCGCCGTCCGCGGCGCTGGCCGCCATTGCAAATGTCATCAGCGAGCCAATTACGATCATCCAATTCACATTCATCCGGCGTCTCCATTTCATTGATGAGCGAACATATGGGTCCATTGGCAGCGCTTACAATCAGTACGCCAATGGATCGGGCGCGTTGAGGCGGAAGGCTGGCCTTGTCGGTGGGAGGCGCGGATGCGCGAGTCATGGCGAGTGAGTGGCGGCGGCGTTGTTGATTTGGGGGATGATGTAGCCGAAGGAGCGGAGGGCGATCCATTCGAGGGCTTCGCCGACTGGGGTGTTGGGGTGGATGTAGGAGAGTTCTTTGGCGAGTTCGTTTTGGGGCACGTGG
>JBBQCK010000358.1:0-3998 GCA_038318605.1 Tepidisphaerales bacterium
GGGGCGATGGTCGGCTCGTTGTAAATGACCGCCTCGGCGGCCGACAGCGGTGTCTCGATGTGGCAGAGGTGGTACGGACGGAAGAACAGGTAATGCGGCCCATCGCCCATCTTGAGATAACGCAGATAGGGCTTGACCATCTCAGGATGCTCGGCGCGGGCGATGACGAAAATGCCGCCGCCAAAATCGCCGGCCAAGGTGTAATCAACGCTCGGCGGGAGTCCCGCCTTGGGAATCGCCCCGGCCGATTCAAAATCGCGAAGGGCATTTTTGAGATCCGTCTTGACGCCGCACATGCCGCGTTTCAGCGGCGCCATAGCGGCGGCATTGCAGACGACCGTCTGCTCGATGTTCATCTTTGTGCCGTCGGTAAACGCGGCCGTCATGCGCGGGCTGGTCTTCTGCTTGACGGCCCATTCCATAATTGAATCGGGCGTGGCGCGGATGTTCATGAACCCTTTGCAATTCACCGCGAGCTTCACCTCGAAGCCGCAGCCGCGACAGTATTCAACCAGTCGCATGATGACGCCGGGCTGATCGCCGTCGCTGTTGGAATAGATGACGCCCGCCTCGTCGGCCTTCTGTTTCAAAATACAACCAACCAGCCCGTCGGTTTCGGCATTGAGCGTGACGATGTGCTTGCGATGGCGTATGCAGCTCAATGCCTCGCGGGCGCCGAGTTCGACGACGCCGGTCGCTTCAATGACCACGTCGAGCGCGTCAACCGCGCCGGCAATTTCCGCCGCGCTGCTGACGGCAGGGCGATTATCCAGAATCGCCTTTGAAAGCACCGCGGGATCGTCACTGACGACAATGTCGCCGGCAGAAATTCCGCATTGAACGTAAGCATCAATTGCGCGATCGACGGTACGGTTCACGATCAGCGACGGACGCATGCCGGGCATGCGCGACAACTGGTAAACCAGCCCACGCCCCATAAACCCTGCGCCAACCACCCCAACGCGAATGGGGCGGTGTTGCTCTTCCCGACGGCGAAGCTCGCGAAAAAGATGCGTCATGGTGCCGATTCAATGGCTACGACCGGACTAACAACGGCAACGCACGATGTACAAAACGCGGGCCGCGTTCGATTTATCGGCTAATGCGCTGCCTGGCTCAATGGCGCAATCTGTCGCCCGGAAATATGCGATGCGTTGGCCGCCCCACGTTCGACCACGCGATCCAGCAGCGCCGCCAACCGGCGCGTCAACTGCCTGCGCTCAAAGCGATCGGCGATCTGTTGCATATCGGGCGCAGCCGCTCGTAGTCCATTTTGTTTGGCGGAATATACCCGCGCAATGACCGCGGCGGCGGCAGCGACATCATCACCACCAATGGCAAATCCGGCGGCACACTGCGTGACAAAATCGCGCATATCACCTGGCGGCCCCATGGCAAGAATTGGCCGGCCGCTGCCGAGATATTCATACGTTTTGCCCGGGACGATCAATGCGGGCTCGCCGTCGAGCGGCGTGTGATTCGGAAGAAACAGAAGATCGGCCGATTTGACCCAGCCGACCGATTCGGCATGAGAGCGATAGCCGAGCAGGTTGGCGCACGCGCCGGCCGGGTGATTTTGCACCAGCTCGCGGTCTCCGTGGGTCAATTCTCCGACCAACACCAATTCAACAGCTCCAAGCGGTACCTCTTTCGCATCGATGGCACGTTGAATCGCGTCCAGCAGATAGCGGGGCGTGCGCGTCCAGAGATTGATCGGTCGGCGCGGGTACTTCAGGCGATGAAGCAAGCCGCTGCCCGCATACAGGTCGTCCCAAACCCGCGCCAGTTCGCTGTGGAACATGCCTGTGTGAACAATACGCAGCCGGTCAGCCGGCGGCGGCGTAACGGCCGGGCTGTGGCCGGCTGCAAAATCATCGGCGTCATATCCATTGGTGATGCATTCGATTTCGATGCGCGAATCGGGGCGAAATTCATCCACCACCTCTGCGGTTGACTCGGGCGTGTTCATGATGATCGCATCCGCGCCAGACAGCGCACGGGCCATCGCGGCGCGATCGCGCCATGCGTGCCACCGCGTTGGATAGATGCGCGTCTCATCCAACGCCCAGGGGTCGCGCAGATCAAGCACCAACGGCACATGGAGCCTCGCCTTGAGCGCCAGGCCGGCGGCCGCGGCAGTGAATGGACTCATGGTCACCATGATGACATCGGGCCTGTGCGACGCCGCCAATTCGAACCCGGTGCGCACCGCAGGGGCAACCCACCATCCGATCGGATCGGTCGCGAAGAACCGCTGCCGCAGGCGGGATTGGTGGGCGGTGAAGGCGGAACGCTCGGCCTGATTGAGTTCTGTAAAGCGCACTTCGGCGGCTTCGGGCAGATCGCAGAGAAGGGTCTTATCCTGCTGGGCGGTAACTTTGTCATCGGCCCCGCCGCCGCTGGCGATGACGTGCGGCTGCCAGCCAAAATCCGGCAAATACTTAGCGAATTTCAGCGGCCGCTGCACCCCTGCCCCGCCGCGCGGAGGAAAAAGGTAGCTGAGCAGCAGGATCGAGCGATTTTTCGATGTGGCGCTCATTGCGGTTCAATCCATTCCGCTCGCAATGCAAAACTTGCGGCTCACCATGCAAAATCGGGCGATTGACCGCGATTCCAGACAGTCAGATCGCGCGGCGATTCATTGGCGAGCGCCGCACGATACACCTCTTGCATCATGCGGCAATTGTCCTGCCACACATAGAACGCTTCAACAAAGCGCCTGCCCTGCCGTCCCATTTCGGCGCGGCGGGTGGGATCGTCGGCAAGTTCGATCATCGCCACCGCCAGCGTTGCCGCGTCACGCGGCGGGACAAGCAGGCCAGTTTTGCCGTGTATAACCGCCTCCGGCACGCCACCAATCCGGCTGGCGATATTGGCGACACCGCTGGCGGATGCTTCGATGGCAGCGACGCCAAACGTCTCACTTTCGTAGATCGAAGGCATGACCATGACATCGAATCCGCGGATAAGCTCCGGCACCTTTTCGTGCTCAACTCGGCCGACAATACTGACGGCATGGGTCAGATGCAGGTCGTCAACGCGCTTTTGAAGGTGGTCGTGCATATGCCCACGCCCGGCCATGACGAGCCGAGTTCGTGGACGTGCGGTATGAACCTGGGCGAATGCTTCGATGAGAATGTCCGGGCCATATTTGGGAAGTAGGTGCTTCACGAATCCGAAGACAACTTCATCGCCGGAAGGCGACTGGCGCATGGGAAATCGCGCCAGATCGACGCCAAAGGGAATTACATAAATCGGCCGGCCAGGCGGCATGTAGGGCGCTGTCGCCCCGGCCAGCATATGGGTCGTTGCGGTGACGATCCGGCAGCGAGACAGAATACGGCGGAGGCCCTTTTCCGCCTTGGGGCGCGGGCCGGTGTCGAAGATGACATCCTGACCCCAGCTTGATGCGATCATTGGAATGTCGAACCGATCCCAATAGAACGCCCGGCCTCCTTCACTGATAAAGTGGAAATGAATAAGTTGCGGATTGATACGCTCGATCAACCGGCGAAAACGCGGCAGATCGAGCAGCATCTTGATCTTGGGCAAGCGGTGGTAAAAGCGACGTCGGCCGGGAAATACGACAACGTCCACACCTTCGATTGCCCCTTCAAACGGCGAGAGCACCGTAACTTTTGCACCGCAATCACGGGCCCAGTGCGCCCAGCGGTGGGTGTGGGTGGTCGTCGAATCGGCGACGATTAGCAGGCGCAGCCCGGCCATGCAGGAGTTTGCGAGCGGCGAAACTGCTGAGTTTTGCATCGCATTCATATTGTTGCGTGCCCCCGCTGCCGACGATTGCGACAAAACTGCGCGATTGATCTAAACCTTGCCATATGACTGCCCGATTCATACTCCGGAGCGAGCCGAAACCCAAAGGCGGCCCATAGAGGAATGGGCTTCCATCCGCGCGGCTTGCGAACGAAAGCACATCGAAGGAACCATCTTATCTTTCCAACCTCGGGAGTGCCCATGCTACCAGCCATGCAAGTCAG
>JBBQCK010000359.1:0-3993 GCA_038318605.1 Tepidisphaerales bacterium
ACGGCGGTCGGCATCGATGCGGCCGGCAAGCGGCTGTGGATCGCGACGTTCGATCATGCATCGGAGCGGCGGGCCGCGGAAGAACTGCGATCGCTGGGGGCGGTGCGGGCGTTGATCCTGGACAGCGGCACATCCACGGCCATGGCGATCGGGCCGGACTCGCGAAATATCCGACCGGGACGTGTGAATGGGGATTGGCGGCCGGTGGCGACGCATTTCGGGCTGCGGGCGACGCCGATCGGAGATTGAACCAAGGCGGAAGTTGTCGAATACCATGATTTCCCCTTCAGTCAGATACGGCGACGTTGCCGATAGCGAATTATAGGACCATGCGCTGCGGCTTTCCACTCGCATTTTCGCTTTTCCTTTTACTATCGGCCGGTGCGTTGTTTGCGCATGCCGAGCCAGCGCAGGTCACACGCGTTTTGAGGACGATTGACTTTGAAGAGCGGGCGGCCGGCATCGCAGAAGAAGCGCCGGACCATTGGATCAAGGCCGAAAACGCGGATATGCCGCATTATGTCATCGGGCGGCTTTCGTCGGATCGCGCGCGATCGGGGCGATACAGCTTTCGATTCGATCTGAACGGTGGTTCGCTGACCTATCGCTATGAGGCGGGACGTATACGCATTCAATCCGGGGCGCGCTATCGAGTTGAGACATGGTGCCGCACGACCGCAATGCCAAATGCGAGGGCGCGGATGACGGCTTGGATGGCGGATGAAGATGGCCGGCCGATTGTACGGACGCGGCGTTCGAGCGCGCTCTATTCATTCGATCCTGCGGATAGAGACGATTGGCACAGCCTCGATGTCGAGGTGGATGCGCCGGCGCAGGCGATATCGCTGGTGATCGAGCTCGAATTGCTTCAGCCGCGTTTATACGCGCCGGCGACGCTTGGCGAGCGCGTGATCTGGCCGCAGGACATTCATGGGACGGCCTGGTTTGACGATGTGACGGTTTCGCAGGTGCCGGAGGTGCGGATGTTCACCGACCGGCCGGGAAATATCTTTCCGCGCGGCATCGCCCCGGCACTGAGCGTGGCGATTCGCGATCGATATCTGGATGATCTTGCGTCGCAACTTACGCTGCGAAATGCGCGCGGGCAGATTATGCATCAGCGGAGCGGCCGGCTTGACGTTTTGCCGGCCGAGGATCTGGGGCCGCGCGTGAAGCGGGCGACGCTTGTGCTGCCGAGCGATCTTGCACCGGGATGGTATGAGGCATTGCTGACGATCACCGGACGGGGGCAACGGCTTGGGGAGCAGACGATGGCGCTGGTGCTGTTGGCGGACGATGCGTCGCCGACGACGCCGGACGATCGCTTTGGAATTGACGCGACGAGTCTGCCGTTTGACGCGTGGGGAGAATTGCCGGATTTGCTCCCATTTCTTTCGGCCGGGCGCGTGAAACTGGGGGTGTGGAGCGCGGCGGGTGATGTAGAGATGGTCGATCCGGCGGCGTTCGATCGACTACTTTTGAAATTTCAGGAATTGCACATCACACCCACGGCATGCTTGCTGGCGCTGCCGCCGGCGGTGGCGGCGGGCGTGAAAGATGGGCGAATGGAGAATCTTCTGTCGGCGCCGGCGGAGGTCTGGAAGCAACCGTTGAGTTTTCTGATCAGCCGACACGCGAACCACCTGGATCGATGGCAGCTTGGCGCGGATGGGTCAGATGCGTTTGTCACGCGGCCGGAGATGCGCAAGGTTTACGACGCGATCTACGAGCAGTTTGGCGCGTTGGTGCAGCATCCTGATCTGGCGATGCCGTGGCCGGCGTGGTACGAGCTTTCAGGCGAATTGCCGGCGACGGTGGCGTTATCGGTGCCTTCGAGTGTGCTGCCGGCGCAGATACCGCTGTATATGCAGGATTTGAAACGGCATGAGGGGCACAATCTTTCGCTGAGTTTTGAACTGCTGGATCGGCAGCGGTATGGGCGGGAGGGGCAGATTCGCGATCTGGCGCAGCGTGTGGTCTATGCGTTGGCGGCGGATGCACGGCGGATTGATGTGCCGTTGCCGTTCAAGGTTCAGCGTGAGGGAGATCAACTCGTCAAGCAGCCGGAGGAGCTTTTGCTGGTGCTGCGAAGCCTGATCAAAACACTGGGCGGGACGACGTTCAAAGGTAAAGTGCCGATCGCAGACAATGTGGAAGCGTTTTTGTTTGAGAAGAATGGGCGGGGCATTCTGGTGGTGTGGGACAGTGCGGCGGCGCTGAATTCAAAGCCGCGCGAACTTTCGCTGCATCTTGGGGAACATCCATCATGCGTCGATCTGTTTGGCAACTCCACCCCCCTGCTGTCGCCGGAATCAGTAAGAAAAGATGGGCAGGTGCTTCTCAGTTTGTCGTCGCTGCCGGTGTTCATCACGGACATCGACTGTCCGTTGGCGCAGCTTCGCGCGAGCGTCACTATTGACAAGCCGCTGCTTGAATCGAGCTTCATGCCGCATTCGAGGAAGCTGCGATTCACCAACCCATACAAACTGGCGATAGCGGGGCAGGTAAAATTGTCGGCACCGAATGGATGGACGCTGACGCCTTCGGTGTTTAATTTTTCGCTGAATCCAGGCGAGACATTCGAGCGCGATCTGACGCTGGAATTTCCGTATAGCAGCATCGCGGGCGACAAAACCATTACTGCGAATTTTCAGCTGCAGGCCGACCACCTGAGCCGGCTTTCGGCGCCGATCACTCTGCGGCTGGGGCTGAGCGATGTGGGGATGCAATCGGTGGCGGTGCGCGATGGGAGTGACATCATCGTTCAGCAGATCGTCACGAATTACGGCGAGAAGCCGATCGACTATTCGGCGTTTGCGCTGCTCCCGGGATCGGCTCGGCAGGAGCGCATGGTGAGCAATCTGGGAGGCGGCCGGACGACGATCAAGCGATACCGCTTCAGCAACATTCCGGCGGACGTGAAGCCTCATATTCGGCTGGGGCTCAAGCAGATTGATGGAGCGCGCATACTTAACGAGGAAGTTGACGTGCAATAGGGTCGCCTTGCCCATGACTGCGGGTGCGCGACAATGGGGGTGTGGTGGACATCCAGCCGATCTCAGAGATTCCGCCGGCGTTTGCCGAAACGCGATTTCGCCTGTGCAGCGACGTCAGCGCAATTGATGCGACATATGGGCGATGGTCCTATTACGCGGGGCCAGCGACCTGGCATTTGGCGGCCGATCGCAATACGGGGCGTGCAACATTACGAAGTAATGATGTGGTGGAGCGACAGTGGGATGATCCGCTTGAAGCGCTGAGGTGGATGGGCGAGCAGTCGGCGGTCGGCAGTGGGCAGTCCGACGCGGGAGGTGGGGCATTGGTTGGCGACACGCAAAGGTCGGGCGCGTGGCCGAGGTTTAGGGGAGGGTGGCTGGGGTATTTGTCTTATGACCTTGGGCGATGGTTTGAATCGTTGCCGCGCATTGCGAAGGACGATCTTCCGACACCGCTTTTTGCGTTCACATTTCACCGGCAGGTGGTGGCGGTCGATCATGTGGCGCGGCAAGAGTGGCTCTGTACATGTGAACCAACCGGTGCAAGAGACGTTGAGTTTTCGACGTTGGGTTGTGTTAAGGCTTCGGTGAACAGCGGCAGGCCGATGCCGGCCGGCAATTTTGGTGATCGCCGGGCATATGAGCGGGCGGTGGCGCGATGCATTGAGTACATCGCGGCGGGGGATATTTTTCAAGTGAACCTGTCGCAGCGATTTACGTTGGAGATGCCGGATTCGCCGCGGGCGATATGGGATCGCCTTCAGGAACAGGCGGGCGGACGGTTCGGCGCGTTGCTCGATTACGGCGATCACGCGCTGATCAGCAATTCGCCGGAGCTTTTTTTGCGGATCGAGCCCGGGGCGGCGGGGCGGCGGGTGATTACGCGGCCGATCAAGGGAACGCGGCCACGAGGGGCGGGGATGGATCGCATTTTGCGCGACAGTTCCAAGGATCAGGCTGAGTTGAACATGATTGTCGATCTGGAGCGCAACGACCT
>JBBQCK010000360.1:0-3990 GCA_038318605.1 Tepidisphaerales bacterium
CGTCTGGTTCGCCGCACGCTGGTTCAACCCCCGTCAGCAGGCCGGCCCCGTCAGCGACCCCGTCAGCACCAACATCGCCGGTGGCGTCTCGATGGCGGCGTGAGGGGAAGGTCAGGTTGCAGGTGGATAGAGCAGCCAGCAGGCGGCAGTGGGCAGTATGCGTCGCCGGCCGTCGAACACCGAATCTGCACGCCTGTGGTATCGAGGATTTGGTATCTGGGCGGCTTGAAAGCCACAGGGCGGAAAATAGAGTGTCACAATGCGCGAAGAAAGTGGGCCAGATTTGCTGGGTGGGACGGTGCGGTTTGTGTGCGGATTCTTCGTCGGGGGAGCGATGGCGATGTTGATTGCGATTGGCGTCACGACTGAAATAGATGGCAAAGTTTGGGCGGTGGCCGTCGGTGGCGGAGCGCTTTTCGGGTTGCTTGCGATGCGTTACGGAGATGATGCATGGGAATGGCTCGCCGCGTTTTGTTCTGGGCAGTAGGCGGGGAACAATTGCAAGTTGGTTGTTGCAAGAAGGCCCGGTCCGCATCACGTTTCACGTTTCAAAGCTCCCTTCATGCCTTGGTTCCTTGGCTCCTTGGCGATTCTCTTCGCTTGGGAGCTTCATATTTCGGGCATCGGATTTCTGCCTCGAACCTGCCGCTCGTGGCGGTGATATACCGCGTTTCATCCTACCGCATCACCGCCACCCAATTGGCCTTTCGATGCTGTTCCAGGTGGCAAAGAATCGTTTCAACGTTACGCATCGTCGCGCCGCGGTTTTCGGTGACGACCTGACGGCCCTTCTTTCCCAGCGATTCGGCGCGATCGGGAATCCGCAGCAGCTCGGCCAGTTCGTGGGCGAGCTGCGCTTCGGTTGAAACCTCGATGATCGCCCCGGCGCTGCGGAAGGCATTCATCGCTTCGGCAAAATTGCCGGTGTATCGGCCGACGATCACAGGCTTGCCGAGGGCGGCCGGTTCGATCATGTCGCTTCCATGTTGGCGCTGGCCCAGATCGACCAGCGTTCGCCCGACCAACACGACATCCGCGAGGCTGTAGAACTTGCGCAGCTCGCCGACACTGTCGCCCAGTATCACCGCCGGCAAAACCGTCGTCCCGTGAAGTTTGGACAAAAGCCCCTCGAGTTTGCGCGGCTCGCTTCGGCGGATCAGATCAAAACCCGCGGTGCGGATCAGATCAGCGACTTCGTCAAAGCGCTCGGGCTTGCGCGGCACGATGACCAGCCGCAAACCCACGAAGCGCTTCAGCAACTGGCGATAGACCCGCAATACGATCAGCTCCTCCCCCGGTCCGCTCGATCCGACAACCCAGACGCGCTCGGCCCGCGCCGCCGGCGATGTCGCAACAGGCAGCGGCAGGCCGACAACGCCGGCGAGTTCGGCGTCGCCCTCAATGCGGGCGGAGAGTTTGGCGGTATCGAACTTCATCGTGCCGGTGATCTGAACGCGATCGGCGCTGCACCCGAGTTCGACGAATCGCCGGCCGTATTCGGCATCCTGCACGCACACGGCCGCGAGGCGGGCAAACATCGGCCGGATGAATGGCTTGATCGCGCGATACTGCCGAAAGCTGCGCGGCGTCATCCGGCCGTTGACGAGCAGAATGGGGATATTGCGCCGGCCGCATTCATGCGTGAAGTTCGGCCAAACCTCCAGTTCCATCAAAACCACAAGATCAACCTTCAGGGCGTCGAGCGCCCGCACCACCGCCGACCGAAAATCGAGCGGATAGCGCACGACGATCACCCGCGCATCATCGGCGTAAAGCTCGTTGCCGCGGGCGAATCCGGTGTCGGTTGTCGTCGAGATGACAAACTGCATGCCGGGCCGCCGCCCGCCGATCTGTTCGACGAGGCCGCGCGTGGCGTTCATTTCGCCGAGACTGACGGCGTGAATGAGAATCGCGGGCTTGACGGTGTCGCGGGCGGCGATGGATTCCGGCGAAAAATTGCCCATGCGCTCACGCAGCGCGCGCAGCACCTTCCGCCGCGAGCGCGGCCGGATGGACCACAAAGGCGCGCTCAGCCCCACGCCCATGCCGTATGCGATATCAAGCCAGTTGGGCATCGTTGGCCGGAAGGATGAACGGGATGCGCCGTTTGAGCAATTCGACATTCAGCGGCGTGAAGCCCCACGATTCGCCATCCACCTGAACGGGCACGTCGGCCGGCGATTGAACCTCAACGTGGCGTCCCTTTGTATAAATCACCCCTTCGATACCCAGATGTTCGCCGGCCAGCGCATGCAAAAACAGCCGCGGCAGATCAAGATGATTCGAGCACGGAAGCACGCAGATGTCCAAAAGTCCATCGTCGGTTTTGGCCTGGGGAAGAATTGGAAACCCCGTGCCATATTCCCGAACATTGCCGACAAACGCCAGGCCGGGCTGCGATTTGAAGATGGTTTTGCCGTCCACCTTTACGCGAATGGGTGGAAAGCGATATCGCGCCAGCGCCTGCACGGCCGGCAGAACGTACGAAAGCTTGGTGATCGGGCCGCTGCGCAGGCGATCGAGTTGGTGGACGATCGATCCATCCAGCCCGACGCCCGCAACCAGCAGCATCAGTTCGCCATTGGCGGTCGCGGCGTCGAGGTTGGCGATGCGCCGCTGGCGAATGGCCGCCACCATAGCGTCGATCGCATCGGGGCTGGACCAGGATATCCCCAGATGCTGGCCCATGAGATTGGCGGTGCCCATCGGCACGGTCAGCAGGGGGGGCGTATGGTCCCCCAGGTGCGACAGCGCCCATTGCGCAACCGACCGCAGCGTGCCATCGCCTCCGATGGCGACAACGGCATCCACGGAGCGTTCCTTGCCGAGTCCCTGAAAGCGATCGGCGCGATCGAGACAAAGCGTGGCATCGAACCCCGCCGAGCGAAGCCGCTCCGCCAGCGTCGATGCAATCTCCCGCCCACGCCCACGCCCCGCTATGGGGTTTGCAAAGACAAATATCCGGCGACGCCTTGAATGCGCACCGTTCTCCTCGCGGGAAAGATGAACGGAGCTGGGCACGGCTTCGATCACGGCGGCTGTATCATAGTCGCCGATGCGGGTGGAGGAAGATGGCATATCTGTGCGGTGCGAAGGGGGACCAAGCCGCTGAATGGATCATCAAACCGTAGGGTGGAGAATCGAGCGCGATCCCGCATGCTGCCAACCGGGTACAATAGTCCGGCGATTGTCCTTCAGGCCGCAAGATCGGGCGAAAATCTGCACCGGCCGCCGAAGTGGGTTGCTTGCGGCATCGCAGTGGCCAGCCAACCCGCCGCCGCAGCGAAACGCCTCTGTCAATCGTGCAGTGAAGCCGGCCGACCTTGATCTAACGCGGCAATGCGCAAATCGTGTCCGGCCTTATGGAGTTCGGAGATCGCAAACACGAACGGCATGGCATTTTAGAATAAAATCAACCCGCGGTCCCCGCGGCCGGTAGCCGATTCAGCACATCAAACACTTTCGAGCCTTTTGAAGTTTCCTCCCCCCTGAGATTCACTTGTGCCGCTCGCCTGGCACTCCCTTGGGCCAGCGTTGCGACCGTTAAAACATGTCGCTTGGCACACAAATCCACCAACGGCAGAGAAGTTCGGACGTTCTATGTTATATGAGGCTGCGATTTGACGGATGGGCCCGACCAGCGAAGCGAGATGCAAACGACAGCGCAGCAATTGTTAGCTCACTGGCCGACGGTGTATCGCCTCGCCTACCATCTGAGTGGTTCGCGCCATGATGCCGAAGAGATTGCCCAGGAAGCGCTTTTGCGGGGCCTGCAGCGGATGGGGCAGTTCCAGCCAGGGACGTCGATGCGGGCTTGGCTTACTAGAATTGCTACGAATGTGTTCCTTGATGACCGCCGCCGTCGCCGGGCGGCACCGTATGACGCGACGATAACGTCGCAGGCTGATCCAGGGAAGGCCGCGCCGGCGCGCATCGAAGCCGCCGAGTTGGCTGAGCAGTTGCAGCAGGCCATTGCGCAACTTCCGGACC
>JBBQCK010000361.1:0-3986 GCA_038318605.1 Tepidisphaerales bacterium
CGCATACCGTGTCGATCGCCAAACGTGATCTCTCGGGCGGGGAATTGCTCGACGGCATCGGGGGGTTTCTTGCCTATGGTGAGGTTGATACAGCCGAAAATGCCCGCGGATTGCTGCCCATCGGCCTGGCCGACAACGTCAAATTGAATCAACCGGTGAAGCAGGATCAACCGATCCCGCTCGATGCGGTTGAGCTTGATGAAGCCAGCCTGATTGTGAAACTCTGGAGAGAACAGGAAAAGATGTAAGCCTCGCCGCGGCATCGGCCGCGCGTCGATCGAAGATTGAAACCATGGGCCTGGCAAACCAAATTTTCCATCAGGTAAGCGATCGCAGCCGCCAGCGCAAGCTGGACCTGTTTCAGTCGCTCATGCACCCCACGCCGCGCTCGCTGGTGCTCGATCTGGGCGGCGAAGCGCCGCAGTCTTCGCAGCCGCACAAACAGTTGCTGACGTCCTACGCCCATCGCGACCGCATGGTGCTGGTCAACCTCTTTTATCCGAATGTAAAAAAAGCCCGCGAAACACTCGGAATTACAGCGCTCTGCGGCGACGGTTTGCGCCTGCCATTCGCGGACAAAAGTTTCGACATTTGCTACTGCAACGCCGTCATCGAGCACCTTTTCACTGCGGACAATCAATCGCTTTTCGCAACGGAGATCATGCGCGTCGCCAAAAGCTGGTTTGTCACCACCCCAAACCGCTGGTTTCCCTTCGAGCCGCATCTGCGCCTGCCGTTTGTCACCTGGCTGCCGCAGAGCTGGCAGCACAAGATCGGATGGCAGATGGGATACAATCACCTGCGCCGTCGCTACGCCAAAGGAAGCGATCGCACCGAAATTCGGCTCCTGAGCCGTCGGCAGATGAAGACGTTGTTTCCGACATCGCGCATCATCCGCAACGGTATTATCGGTTTCACGCCTACATTCATTGCGGCTGGTGGAGAGGCGATTGGCACAGCCGCAGCCACCGCGATTCTCTCGGCCTCGCCCCGGACAGCGTCATGAGAGCAGTCCCCGCCTTATCGCCGCGCCGCCACGTCGTTATACTTGTCGAAAATCTTCCCGTGCCGTTCGATCGCCGGCCATGGCAGATCGCTCAGACGCTTCACGCCGCCGCGCATGATGTCAGCGTCATTTGCCCACGCATGTACGATACCAAATCCTTCGAGCGCCTTAGCGGCATCGATGTATATCGCTATCCAAGTCGCGAAGGAGACACGCCCATCGGCTGGATCGTTGAGTACCTCAACGCGATGTTCTGGATGTTGTTGATTTGTATTCGCCTGTTTCTAGTGCGGGGAATTGATGTCATTCATGCCTGCAATCCACCGGATCTCTTGTTTCTCGTCGCCTGGCCATTCAAGCTGTTCTTCGGTACGCGATTTCTATTCGACCACCACGATCTGAATCCCGAGGTGTACGTCGCCAAGTTCAATCGCCGCGATCGCGTATACGACGCGCTATGCCGGCTCGAGCGCATGACCTACCGATTGGCCGATGCGGCCTTTGCGACGAATCTTTCCTTCAAGCGCATCGCCATCGAGCGAGACAATGCCCGCCCCGATCGCATCTACGTTGTGCGAAACGCGCCCGTGCCCGGCCGGCTGATTCCCGGCCTTTTGCAACCGTCGCTGCGAGATGGCCGGGAGCATTTGATCGCCTACATCGGTGTCATGAACAAGCAGGACGGCTTGGATCTGCTGCTTGAAAGTGCCCGGCATCTAATTAAATCGCGTGGCCGCTCGGATGTCGTCTTCAAGCTAATCGGCGACGGCCCGGAACTGCCCGGGCTGCGTGAGACCGCGCGCGAGATGGGCATCGCCGAGCAGGTGAAATTCCTTGGCCGGATCAGTGATGGACGGCTGATCAGCGAAGTGCTCAACACCGCCAGCATCTGTGTTTGCCCCGACCCGAAAAATGAGATGAACGACCATTCGACCATGACCAAAATTGTCGAATATCTCGCCCTTGGCCGTCCGGTGGTCGCATACGACCTGCTCGAATCAATCTACACCGCAGGCGACACCGCACTCTACGTTTCCAACAACGATCCCATCGCTTTTGGCGACCGAATCGGCGAACTGCTCGACAATCCTGCCCTTCGCGAAGACCTCTCGCACCGCGGATTGGCCCGCTACGAGGAACAACTGTCGTGGCACCGCTCGCAGGCGGAAATTCTCCGGGCCTATGCGATGCTCGTTGGTCGCCGGCGGATATAATGCGGTGGGCCGACAGACACCGGAGCATCAAATGCCTTCACTATTTGCGGGCATGAATTCTTTCTTCCGAAAGCGACGATCTCTGGCGATGCCGCCCTCCAGGGTGATTACATTTACGACAATGCAATTCGCCCCGAGTCATCGACGGAGCAGCGCGCGTGGAACAAGGGAATTTTGAGTAAGAGGCAAGATTGATGAATGATCCGTTCCCGCGGCTTTGGAACGATCTCCCCGCCGATCAGGTATTGCCGGCGTTGCATGTCCACCGGGCAAAAAATCCGACGGGCACCTGCATCGTCCTGCTTCCCGGAGGCGGCTATAGCTGGCACGCGGTTGAAAAAGAAGGCGCGCCGTTCGCCGAATGGCTGAATGCGCATGGCGTCACCGCTATCGTGACGCTGTACCGACTTTCGCCAAGCCGGCATCCCGTTCCACTGGGAGACGCTTTGCGCGCGATCCGCTGGGCGCGGCATCATGCATCGCAACTCAATGTCGATCCGGCCAAAATCGGCATAATGGGATTCTCGGCCGGCGGACATCTCGCCGCGTCTGCTGCCACGATGCATGACCACGGTAATCCGGAGTCATGCGACCCAATCGAGCGGCATTCCAGTCGGCCGGATTTTGCGATTCTCGCCTACCCTGTGATCGCGCTTGACGGTCCATTCGTTCATGCGGGTTCGCGCAATAATCTTCTGGGCGCTGAACCGCCGGCCGACCTGCTGCGGGAAATGTCGCCGAACCTGCGCGTCAATGCCGATACGCCGCCGACGTTTTTATTTCATACATTGAACGACATCTCGGTTCCGCCGGAAAACGCAATTCTGTTCTGGCAGGCGCTTCGAGCCGCCGGCGTCGCGGCGGAGTTGCACTTGTTCGAGCAGGGGGGGCATGGCGTTGGCTTTGCCGAACCATTTGAAAGCACGCGGAACTGGCGATCGCTGGTCATCAGTTGGATGCGTTCCAGAAAGCTCCTCCCGCCCTCCGAGCCGGCGAGGTAAAGGGATTCAGAGCCCCTGACTCAAATTGTTAACCATGCGGGTATGTGCGCTGGTTCCTCCCCCGGCACGGCTCACGGAGGGCGGGGTGTGGGTTCGGCAGTCTGTAACAGCCTGCCAATAACCCCAGCCCGACGCGCACACCCATCGAAGCAAACCGACTCAAAGCCACACACGCCATCCGCCGATAAAATGAGGACACCGCCGGAAATCCGCGCCGGCGCATACACCATCCCCCATGATTGCACCCACCGAAATCCCCGACGTCAAAATCATCTCGCCGAAAAAGTTTGGCGACCATCGCGGCTTTTTTTCCGAGGTGTACAACAAAAAAGCACTGGCGGAAGCGCTTGGCATCGATCTCGGTTTCATCCAGGACAACCACTCCCTGTCGGTGGAAAAGGGCGTATTACGCGGCCTGCACTATCAGGTCGGACCCGCCGCCCAGGCAAAACTCGTCCGCTGCACACACGGCGCGATACTCGATGTGGCAGTCGATATCCGCCGAACTTCGCCAACTTTCGGGCAACACGTCAAAGCGATCGTCAGCGCCGAAAACTGGAAGCAGATTCTCGTTCCCGTTGGCTTTGCCCACGGTTTCATCACCCTCGAACCGAACACAGAGGTTATCTACAAAGTCACCACGCTCTATTCCCCACCCGATGAACGCGGCCTCCTCTGGAACGATCCGAAGCTGGCGATCGACTGGGGAACCGCGTCCCCCATCCTTTCCGACCGCGACCATAAACACCCGACGCTTGGGGATCA
>JBBQCK010000362.1:0-3986 GCA_038318605.1 Tepidisphaerales bacterium
CAGGCGTCAGCCAGAATTTAGCGTGCCGTCGATCCTTCCTCACATGCACGTGTGGCGGCTCAGGAGCATCGAGGGCATAAAACAACAGGCGATAACCCTTGATCCGCAGAATCACAGGCATGTCGCCGCCCCATCAAAAAGGTTCCTGACACCTTAATTCAGCTCAATGTACGCCCAAGTCGAAAACGATTCCCGAGCTCAAATCCATCCCTACTTCGCCTGTACGTGTCGCTTAAACCAAACAGTTACTTTCGCGAGCTCATGATCCATCTCAACGTGAATGATCTCCCACCTTTGTGATCCCAAGGCATCCATGAAACTCATTTCAGTAAGAGGAGCCTCGCTAACGGTTCCGCCAAGTTTGCGGTATAAGTCCATGGCCTTCGCCTTCGCTGCCCCCTTGGGATCCACACCAGCCGGCGCTTCACCATTTATTATTTCGCTGCCCGTTGTCCAACTTCCCCCCGCCACCGAATAACTGAATAGGCCGTACTCCCACTGCTCGCCACTCTGAATTGCTTCTCCCCGGACTCTTTGAGAAGCCAGGATAAAGACAGAAAGAGCAACCGCCACGAGCAGAATTATCACTCCGAGCTTTTTCATGGAATACCTTTTGCAACCTGCGCCTTTTTTACATCATGTCATCCATACCACCCATTCCACCCATGCCGCCGCCCATGCCACCCATTCCGCCACCATGATCGTGGCCGTGGCCGGCGTGGTCGTCTTTGGCTTTGGGCTTCTCGACAATGATGCAATCGGTCGTCAACAGTAAAGTCGCAACTTCGGCCGCGTTTAGCAGCGCCGTGCGCTCGACCTTGGTCGGCGTCAGGATGCCGGCCTTCACCACATCGACGTATTCGTCCGTCAGCGCGTTGTAGCCCTGATTGTCCTTGCTTTCGAGCACACTGCGCACCACGACGCTGCCGCTGGCGCCGGCGTTTTCCGCGATTGTTTTCAAAGGCACCATCAGGGCGTTGCGCACGATTTTCACGCCGGCCGCCTCATCCCCTTCAAGCTTCAGATTGGAACCACCATTGAGCGCCTTCATCGCCCGAATCAGCGCGACTCCACCGCCGGCCACCACGCCCTCGGCGACCGCGGCGCGGGTGGCATGCAACGCATCCTCGATGCGCGCTTTCTTTTCCTTCAACTCCGCTTCGGTCGCGGCGCCGACATTGATCTGCGCCACGCCGCCGGCCAGCTTCGCAAGACGCTCCTGCAGCTTCTCTTTGTCGTAGTCGCTGGTGGTTATTTCGATCTCGCGACGAATCTGTGCGATGCGGCCCTGGATATCCTTGCTCTCGCCGCCGCCCTCAATGATCGTCGTGTTGTCATTGTCGATGGTCACGCGCTTGGCGATGCCAAGGTCTTCCATCTCGACCTTATCCAATTCGACGCCAAGATCCTTCATGATCGCCCGGCCGCCGGTCAGGATCGCGATGTCCTCCAGCATTGCCTTACGGCGATCGCCATAGCCCGGCGCCTTCACCGCGGCGACGTTCAAAATGCCGCGCAACTTGTTCACCACGAGGGTCGCCAGCGCCTCGCCCTCAATGTCCTCGGCGATGATCAGCAGCGGCTTTTTCGCCTTCTGAATCTTCTCGAGCAACGGAATCAGCTTCGTGGCGGCCGAGATCTTATCCTCGTAGACCAACACCAGGGGCTTCTCGAATTCCACTGTCATGTCGTCGGGGTTGGTGATGAAGTTTGGCGAGAGATACCCGCGATCAAACTGCATCCCCTCGACGACGTCCACGAAAGTCTCAAGGCCCTTGCCTTCTTCGACGGTGATGACGCCGTCCTTGCCGACCTTTTCGAACGCGTCGGCCATGAATTTACCGATTTCGCGATCATTGTTGGCGCTGATGCTGGCGACATTTTCGATGTCGGCCTTGCCGCTGACCGGCTTGCTTTGCTTCTTGAGGCTTTCGATGACGGCGTCCACGGCCTTACGGATACCGCGCGCCAGCGCCATAGCGTCCGCGCCGGCCGCCAGATTGCGATATCCTTCGGTGAAGATTGCCTCGGCGAGCACCGTAGCGGTGGTCGTGCCATCGCCGGCTACATCGCTGGTCTTGGTGGCCGCTTCGCGAACAAGGCGCGCACCGATGTTTTCAAACTTGTCTTTCAGTTCCACTTCTTCAGCGACCGTCACGCCATCCTTTGTGACATTGGGCGCGCCCCATCCCTTGTCCACCACGGCATTTCGGCCACGGGGCCCAAGCGTCGCCTTTACCGCGCGAGCCAGCTTCTGAACCCCCGTCAACAGCGATTTTCGTGCCTCAGCATCAAAGGCCAGCAACTTAGCAGGCATAGCGGTTTCCTTTCACAGGGTTTCTGTTTGCGATTGAATCAACTTCCTTCGCCAGCCAACCGAGCCGGGGCGCAGCGCGCCCAGCAGCCAGACCGGCCACCCTGCACATATCAACCGCCATGCCGTACACCCCGCCGCCAAACATTCGACGTAAATGTCTTTTGACAATGCGTTTAACTGCGAGCCCGTCCGCGCGCCCGCACACGCCGGGAAGCCCGCCCCCTGTCAGGCTGGCAGGCAACATCCGATCGGCCATTGCTCGGTTGCCAATGTGGCAGGGGAACGTGCTGCGCCAAAACCGACGCGTTTATCGCCGCGCGAGCATGCAAAAAGATCACATCGATGTAGTTGAATGGCGAATCGCTCGGCCATTACGGCGCATGTGCAGGTGACGGCTTCTTCTCGCAAAGCTGCTCATCGAGAAAATGCAGCATCGCGACGTCGGTGCGATCGCGCTCTGCGCCGCCCCAGCCATGCGAAGCAGCCGGCAATGTCACCAATTGTTCGGCGACACCCGCCTTACGCAACGCGGCATGAAGAATCTGCGCCTGATGCAACGGAATGAGCGGATCGAGCTGCCCATGGAACGTCAGCACCGGCGGGTCCTTCGCATCAATGTATGTCACGGGCGAGGCGGCCATCATGATTGGCGCGGTGCGGTCGGCCGTGCCGAACAGGTTGGTCAGCACCATGTCGGGCGGGCTGCCGGTCCCGACGGTTACCAGCCGTTGCATTAGCGCCGTCAGCCGCCACTGTGTAAAATCGACCATCCCGTAGTAATTCACGATCGCCTTGATCGGAAGATGCTCCCCCTGATCGGTATCGGCCGACAATCCCGCCAAGAGCGCCAGATGTCCGCCGGCGGAATCTCCCAGCACGGCGATATTGTCGGGATCAATGTCATACTCCCGCGCATGGCTTCGCAGAAACGCAATGGCCACCCGCACATCGTCGATCTGGGCCGGAAAGCGATGCTGCGGCGCGAGGCGATAATCAATGGCCGCGCCGACATATCCATTGTGCGCCAGCAGGCCGATCGTGCGGGCGTGCGTGCCCTTCCATCCCATCTGCCAGCCGCCGCCATGAATGCAGACCACCAGCGGGTAGGGCGCATGCGAACCTCCCGCCGACACCGCGGGGCGGGCGATGTCCATGCGCAGGATGTCGCCGTCGATCGTGCGATAAACAACATCGCGCGCCAGCCGGATCGGTCGATCCGATTGGCGCGTCGAAGGCCGGCTGGCCGGCGCGCGTCGGGCTGATCCTGCTGCGCCATCAAATCCGGTCTGAAATCCGCTGACATTGCCGGCCGAATCCGCCGCAGCGTTTGCGCCAGCATGCCCGGGAACAAGGCCATGCGCGCCTGCGACACAAACCGCCGCCAGCGCACAAAGGCCCCAGCGCGCTGCCTGTATGATGAACTTGGAAAGTTTACTTGCGATCATCGAAACCAATTATTCATGTATTCAGGCCTGGCCATCAAATCCACGAGCCGAGCCGGAACCTTGAATGCCCGACCATCGATCTTAATTGCATCTTATCGCACGCAAAGCACTGGAAAACCAGCCGCAGGCGTTCGCGCACCCTCAGAGAATCATACACCGCCCCGACCGCGCTGCCGACAACTAGTTACGGCCCACTGTCCACTGCCCGGATATGCGGCATCCCC
>JBBQCK010000363.1:0-3946 GCA_038318605.1 Tepidisphaerales bacterium
GGAATGAGGTCGGGACACTTGGCCGAATTGTGCTAGCCGTTGACGTCCGCGATGACAGCGCCCGATTTGACTGGAATACCTCACTCATGAGCGAATCGCCCTCCTCCACGCTGGCCCTGGTCACAGGTGGCGCCGGATTCATCGGCAGCCACATCGTCACGGCGCTCGTCGGAAGCGGCCGGCGCGTGCGCGTTCTTGATGACCTCTCCTCAGGCCGATTGCAGCGCCTTGCGCATCTCGGCAATAAGGTTGAACTGATTCAGGGATCGATCCTTGACGAGTCGGTGCTTCAAAAATCGCTCGAAGGCGTTGATACGCTTTTTCATCATGCCGCACTGGTCAGCGTACCCGATTCGGTCGATCGGCCGCTCGATTATCACCGCGTCAACGCCACCGGGACACTTGCGGTGCTCCAAGCGGCGCGGACGGCCGGCGTGCGCCGGGCAATTTACGCATCCTCTTCGTCGGCCTATGGCGAAGAGCCCGAACAGCCCAAGCGCGAATCGCACCGGGCATTGCCCATTAGTCCCTACGCCGTCTCGAAATATGCGGGCGAACTCTACATGACCGTTTTCGCACGCATCCACGGAATGCAGACGCTGTCGCTGCGATATTTCAACGTCTTTGGACCGGGCCAGGATCCGCGCAGTCAATACGGGGCGGCCGTTCCATCCATCGTCACGAAAATATTGCGCGACGAATCGCCGCTGATTTACGATGACGGGTTGCAAACCCGCGATTTCTGCTTCATCGTAAATGTCGTGCGAGCCAATATGCTGGCGGCCGAAGCCCCGGCTCTCAACGGCGAAGTGATTAACATCGCCTGCGGCCAGCGCGTATCGGTGCTGGAAATCGTTCGGCTGGCGAACCAGTTTCTCGGCAAATCCGTTCAGGCAAGGCACCTTCCGCCCCGGCCAGGGGATGTGCGCGACTCACTGGCCGACATTTCGCTGGCGAAGCGCGTCATCGGCTATGAGCCCGAGGTGCTCTTCGAGGAAGGACTGCGACGCTCGATCGAGTGGTACGCCGCCAATGCCGGCAGGAGTTGAATATTTTCGCTTACGTTTTTGCCCGCTCGACATATAGATAAGAGAACCGGCGCCGACCGTCGGGTTGCGCGGAATGATGGAACCGAGACAAAGGAGCGAACCGCGATGCAACGTGCCATTACCTTGATTTCGATTGGTCTGATTTCGCTGATGGGATTTCAGTCGCGGGCCGAGGATGCGAAGCAGCCGCCCGTCCAGATATTGGCCGGGATTGTGTCGGCCGTCGGAAATGACAGCATCACCATCATCCCGCAGCGCGAAGGCAAGCCTTCCGGTGATGGGCAGACGGCCACGGTCAACGATAAAACGGAAATCATCGCCAACCGTCATCAGGTAAAGCTTTCAGAGATCACCGTCGGGGCGCATGTGACGGCGCGGATTCACGAAGGCGTTGCGCTGCGGATCGAGCTGCATTTGCCAGATGGCGGTAACAACGGCGGTAACAACGGCGCCGGTGAAGGGGGCGCGAAGGAGGGCGCCGCTCCGCCCCGATTCGTCATCATCAGCGGCGAACTGACGGTGATCGATGGCAATTCAATTACCATCGAGCTGAAAAAAGAGGGCCAGGCCGCCGGGCAACGCACAGTCGTCGCGACCGACAACGTCGAGGTCATTATTGAAGGTAAGGTATCCAAGCTGGCTGATCTGGTTGTCGGCCAGCGCGTCAGCGTTCGGCTGCTCGCGGACAAAGCCGTGCGCATCGAAGTGCCGCGCCCGCGTCCCGCCGGCCGAGAGGGCTCCAAGCCTACGGATGGTGCAAAAGCAGGCGATGGTGAAAAGCCCAAGGGCGGCGAGAAATGATCCGAAAACCCTCAAAGCCCCTTTTGATTTAATAATGACGTCAAAACCGTAGCTTGTGACGAAAATCCGGCTTCTTTCACATTCTGGTCAGCATTACCTGCATGGACGCTGGTGCGCGAGAACGCTTTGCATATTTGACGACCGCTTGTTGGCAAACCTCCGTTTTTCCTATAGCATTCTTCCCCTTCCCCGGCCCGGGCCGGGAGGATATGGTTTGCAGCATACCGGCGCGGTCGCGCATGGGTTCTGACGCGGTTTTCCGCGATCTGCAACAGGTTTTTCACAACGGCATCGAGGACAGTCATGGCCGACAATCAAGCGGGCGGAGTCGCCCAGGCGGAATCTGAAACTCAGCAACCAACCTACGACGTCAAAGTAGAGGACACTGGGCCCGGCACCAAGAAGGTGACCGTTGGGATCTCGCGCGATCAGATCGACGCCAAGTTCGACAACCAGTACAAGGAGCTGCGCCTGGCGGCGGTTGTTCCCGGATTTCGCAAGGGACATGCACCGCGCAAGTT
The DNA here is from genome assembly GCA_038318605.1 of Tepidisphaerales bacterium. GTDB lineage: Bacteria > Planctomycetota > Phycisphaerae > Tepidisphaerales > Tepidisphaeraceae > JBBQCK01. Next base: position 2,372 of record JBBQCK010000363.1, read on the forward strand.
GTTGGAAAAGCGGTTTGGAACGGACATCCGCAGCGAAGTTCGCCGCCAGCTTGTTTCCGAGAGCTATGAAGCGGCGATCGTTGCGAACGAACTCAAGGTGATCGGCGAGCCGGAATTTGAAAATCCCGACGCCATCAAGATCGACGACGAAGGTCCGCTGAGCTACTCCTTTTCGGTCGAGGTGCGGCCGGCGATTGCCCTGCCCGAACTCGTCGGCATCAAGGTCAAGAAGCACAAGATCAACATCACCGACAAGCACACCGATCAGGCGGTCAAAAATCTCGTGGAGCAGCAGGGATCGCTCGAACCGGTGGAAGACCGCGGCGTGATCGAAGGGGATTATCTCATTGCCGACGTTCACATCAGGGTTGACGGCAAGGAAATTGCCAACCAACAAAACGCGCAGCTTGTCGTACGGCCGACGAAGATCGCGGGCATGCAGGTGGACGATCTCGCAACGCAGCTTGCGGGATTGAAGACCGGCGAATCGCGCACCATCAAAGCCAACACCGGCGAAAACGCCGCCGAAGACCTGCGAAACAAGGACGCGGAGATCACACTCAACGCGAAGGACATCAAGGTTTTGAAGCCCGCGGTGCTTGACCAGGATTTCCTCGAAAACCTGGGTTTTGAAAATATTGAACAATTGCGAGAGGCATTGAACGAACAGATGCTCGAACGCGTTGAGGCGGATGTCCAGCGCAACATGCGAACGCAGGTGATGCAGTATCTGAACGAAAATACCACTGTGGACGTGCCGGCCAAGGTGAGTGAACGGCAGGCCGATCGCGTTGTTCAGCGCCGTGCCACTTCGCTGCTGATGCGCGGCATGCCGGAAGAGGCGATCCGCACGAATGTCGAGAAGCTTCGCACCGGCGCCGCCGACGAGGCGGCCGCCGAATTAAAGAACTTTTTCATTCTGGCACAGGTTGCGGAGCTGAAGAACGCCGAAGTCAGCGAATCCGAATTGAACGGCCGGGTCGCGATGATCGCCGTTCAGCGCGACACGCGCCCCGAACGCCTTCGCGATGCAATGCAGAAGGATGGATCGCTGTCCAACCTCTACATCCAGATGCGGGAGGAAAAGGCGATCGACGCGCTGCTGAAGGACGCGGTGATCGAAGAAGTCGAGGCGGACGCCGCCACCGCCGACGCGGCCGCGGCCGGCGAATCCGCTGAAGGTCATTCCGCCGGGCAATAATCGCCCGGAGGTCTTTTCAATCGTTCCAAAGGGACGAACCTCCGCGGTTCGTCCCTTTTTTGCTTTGGCCCCGCGAAATATGCGGCGGCCGCACGAGCGTAACCCATGGCCCACCCCAAGCTACAGGCGCCCCGCGGATTTGAGGACATGCTTCCGGCCGACGCATGGAAGTGGCAGGCGATTGAAGCGATCGCCCGCCGTGTCGCGTCAATCTATGGATTTCAGGAGATTCGCACGCCGATCGTCGAATCGAGCATGCTGTTTCACCGAGGCGTAGGCGCTGGATCGGACCTCATCCGTAAGGAGACCTTCACCTTCGACGACCGCGATCATGAATCAATGACGCTGCGACCTGAAGGCACGGCCGGCGTGGT
>JBBQCK010000364.1:0-3945 GCA_038318605.1 Tepidisphaerales bacterium
CCCTCCCGGCGCAGCTTTTCTTCCAGCCGCTTCCGCGCCAGTTCCAGAGCGCCCTCACCGATGGGTTCGAGACGCGTCGTGGTCAATTGATATCGCCCGCGCGCCTTGTAGATGCGCACGAGGCCCGTTGCCAGCAGCTCCATTCCCTCCTCCGGAACGAATCGCAACGCCTCAACTTCCGAGGCCCACATGACGCAGTCGATGCAGGCGTCGGCGTCTTTCAAAGTGAAATAGGCGTGCCCCGACCGCGCATTGACGCTAAAGCTCGATACCTCGCCCCGCACCAATACCGGTTCCGCAAACGCCCCGCGCAGCGCCGCATCGACGCGCGCAGTCAATTGCGAAACAGTCAGCGCGCCCTCAATTGCGTTGCCGGCTGACGACGCTGCGCCTGCGCTCCTCCGGCGTGGTGCCTTCACTTTGCCGTGGAATTCAAAAAAGCCGGCCATCGCGCATTTATTCTACTCATTCGCCGCGGGTTCGCATGGCGCACTCATATGCCCGCCACAACGCCAGCACGCGAATCCGGTACTGAACAACAGTTGCCTCGTGGACACAATTGGCATTCAATCAACTCAATTTATGAATCAGACCCTCCCTTTCTTTCTGAGCATCAGTCTGTTGTTGATCGCACCAGCCGTCGCCCTCCAGGTTGCCGCCGATCCTTCCACCCAGCCCGAACCGATCCAGGCCGGCATGCATGCCAACATGCACGTCATCGCCGAGCCGGATGTGCGCTACAAGCTTTATATTCCGCGCGCATACACCGAAAAACCTGACGTCGTTTTTCCGCTGCTCATCAACCACAATCCCAGCGGCAAAACGCGTCTCGACTCCTACGTCCGCTGGGCCGACGAACATGACGTGATCATCCTGGGCATCGACGGCATCTCCAACGGTATGGACCAGGTGAAGAAGGACATGATCGCCGACGCGGTCTTAAAGGATCTCACCGAGCGCGGAGTCCGCATCCATCCGACCTTGCGGCTGACGATCGGCATGTCGGGCGGATCGGCCGACGGTGTGCGGCTCGTGCGTCGAAAGCCGCAGGCGTACGCCGGCTGCGTTTTCATGGGCGCGGGTCTGATCGTAAAAACCGACAAGGCAACCGATCTTGCGTATTTCATTCTCGGCGGGGCCAAGGATGAATGGATGTCCGGCGACAAATGTCACGAAATGGTCGATAAGGCCCGCGCCATGGGCTGCCCCACCCGCTACATCATCGAGATCGACCGTCAACACCACGAAGCGCCGCTTTCGATGCAATACGACGCACTGACCTGGATTCTCGAACTGCAGAAGCTGCGCATGAAATCGCTCCCCGAAGCGGAGCGCAACGCAAATCTCGCAGCCGCCCGAGAGCGGATGAATGCCGCGCCGAACATCAAGGACCCGTCCGCCCGCCAACGGGAGACGGCGCTTCTGCTAGATCTCGATCCACTCAATGCATTCAAAGAAGAACATGCCAAAGTCGCGTCCGCTTGGACAAGCGCGATCCTGGCGCTGGCGGCGGCCGAGCCCGATGCCGTGCAGCGCCATGCATTTCTGACCGATCAATTTCAGCAACGCGGAGCCAATCTGGGTGACGCCGATCGTGCCTCCATTGAAAAGCAGATCGCAGAGCTGCGCCAACAACCCGCTGTCGCCGCTGAATGGGCAATTCGCCGGCAATTCGAGGTGATTCAATCCGCTGAAGAAGTTGCCGGCATCAAACCGGACATGCTTGCAAAGGTGCTTCCACAGTGGCAAGCGCTATTAAAGGACGCAGCCAACACACCCTGGCAGCCGCGCATCGAACATCGCATATCCGTCGTCCAGTTGTTCATCGATCACCCGACGTCTCCGCAAACTCCAACGAAAATAAAGTGATCGCCCCGCCGGCCGCACAGGTTTGATTACTTACCTATGCGGCCCTAAATCGGAACCGTCCCGTTGCTCATCGCGGTGCCAAGCGTACTGGTTGGCGTACCCGGAGACCCGTGCGAGATTGTGATTCATCATGCTTGCACGGAGTCCGGCTCCTCCGACGGGATGTGGAGCATATTCTCGAAAGCTCGAAAATCCTCGCGTTGACCAACTGGTGCGATATGATGCCACGTCGATGTGCTTCAAGCGGACATGGCGCGCCAGACTCTACGCGATCACGGTAGCTGCCACGGCGGCTTGTGCAGCCGGCGCTGATGTGGCAACTTCGGCGGGCCCGCTCGCCGGCCCGGATTATCTCATCCCAGATTCCCTCGGTGTGCGAAAAGGCGCAAATCTATTTCACACGTTTCAACGATTCGATCTCAATAGCGCCGAATCCGCCACATTTTCCGGCCCATCGGGCATTCGCCACATCATGGCGCGCGTTTCCGGCGGCCGGTCGTCCAGCATCGACGGCGCGATTCATTCAACCGTTCCCGGCGCGGATCTGATCCTCATCAATTCCTCGGGTTTTCTCTTCGGGCCGAATGCCGTACTCGATGTGCCGGCCGGCGTTATCGTCACCACCGCCGACGAGGTTCGCCTGCGCGATGGCGGACGCTTCACCGCTGAGCCGGGAGGCGATGTTTTGACCACCGCGTCACCCGCGGCTTTCGGGTTTATCTCAAATGCGCCCGCCGCGATCGGCGTCGATCATTCGACGTTGACGGCGCCCGCCGCGCAATCCATCGCTCTCATTGGCGGCCCTATTCGTATCAGCGGCGGGCGAATCGCCGCCCCCGGCGGCATCGTGCGTATCATCTCAGTCGATTCTCCCGGTGCGGTGCAGACCACAAGCGCCTCGCGCGATCCCGCGAAACTCACCAGATTTGATCGGCGGGGCGCACTCGAAGTGCAATCGACGCTTGTAACCATCGATGGACCAGCAGGCGGCTTAATCGATATCCAAGCGGGTCTAACGACAATTCGCAATTCGGTATTCGCCGCGCTCACAACCGCGCTTGGGCAATCGCGCGGATTGATATCCCTTCAGAGCGATGAAACGATGACGGTGATCGATTCACAGATCATCAGCCGTACGACAATCGCTGCGGGCGGCGCGGATGTGAGCCTCTCCGCCGATACCTTCGCGCTGGCCGAGCTTGATACAACATCCGCAAGTGTTTCCGCTGAGACAAGCGACATCGGATCGGCCGGCACCCTCACCATTTCGGGCGGGTCGATCAATGTGCTCGGCGGCGCGCAGATCGATGTTTCGACCGCCGGCCCGGGGCGAGGCGGCGTGCTGCGAGTGACCGCTGCACGCGATCTCACGATCAACGGCTTCGGCGTGCGCGGCGGCATTTTCGCCAACACGCTCGATTCCGGCGTCGGCGGCGACATCATCGTAGCTTCGCCACGGCTGACCATGACCGATGGCGGCGCAATCAGCGCGGCCTCCACTGGCACCGGTCATGGCGGAACCGTCAACATTGATGCCGCTGACATCACGTTAACCGGCCCGGCGGCGCTTATTTCGGCGCGTACGCTCGGCGCCGGTGATGGCGGCTCGATAAGCGTGCGCGCTGATCGCATCCGCCTCGATCAATTGGGCAGTCTCGACTCGTTGACCGGTATCACCGCTGATTCCCAGGGCTCCGGAAGCGCGGGCAGCGTGCGGGTGGTTGTAGATGATCTGCGTGTTCTGCACGGTGCGCTCGTTTCATCGTCGGCTGTTGCTGACGGGCCGGCAGGGAATGTAATCGTCCGCGCGAATAGCGTCCGCGTCTCCGGCCGATCGAACATCACCACCGAAGCATTGGCGGGCAGCGCCGCCGGCCGGATCGACCTTCGAGCCCAGACACTTCTCATCGGCGCGCGCGGCCGAATTTCAAGCACCACCGCAGGCGGTCTTGGCGGCAATGGCGGCGATGTTCTCGTAAATGCAGGGCGCATCGTCATTGATGGTGAGGACGTGGATGATGTCACCGGCGTTGACGCGCCCCGCGTCGTGGGCGGGGAGGGAGGCAACAAAGACAA
>JBBQCK010000365.1:0-3939 GCA_038318605.1 Tepidisphaerales bacterium
GTTTTTTCGTGGCTGGGGCCATGGTTCAACTCCAACTGTCATTTCGGCCCATCAGCCGACCGGGCCGGCCACAAGCCGGCGTTTGTCCCGGATGAAGCTCAGATGACGGTCCAGATGTTTGATGTAATTTTCGAGCATGGCCGCCAGCGTGACCAGCCCGGATTGATTGTGAACGCCATCGCGCTCCCAGTCGGCCGCATCCAGTTTTCGAAGCACGCGGGCAAAGAGACTGCGCGACAGGCCGAACACCGCCACGGCATCGGCCGCCGGCTGTTCATCGGGAAAAAGCCGCTGGGCAAATTTGCTCTCGTCGTACCCGAGCAAAAGCGGCCGATCCTCGGCGATGATCCGCTTCATGCGGTCTATGGCGATGGCGTCAGACTCCATCAAATGTATGACGATCTGCTGGATCGACCAGGTGCCATCGGCCGGATGTGCGGACAACTGGGCTGGGCTCAGCCCCTCGATGGCCTTGGCCAGCGATGCGCCGCCCTGCTCGTATTGATGGATCAGTTCCGTATTCATGGCAACGGTTGTTCAACGGCCCATGGCGTGGGTGTCGGCGGGGATCTCGGCGGCCCGGGCGCTGTGGGCGGCCACCAGCGCGGTGAATCCAAGCAGGGTCATCAGCACAAACAGCCCCGCGCAGGCGATGCCAAATCGGCGCTGGGCCCCGGCGCTGATCGTCAGGCCCCAGGTGATGGCCGCCGTCCAGAAGCCGTTGGCCATGTGATACGTCGAGGCAAGGATGCCGATCGGATAGACCACCCACCCGACAATCCATGAGCTGGTCACATGGCGATGGATCGTGAAGCTGGCGCTGTGCGGATCGAACGACAGCGTGTGGCCCAGCAGGCCGTACTTCAGCGACAGGATATGAAAGAGTGCAAACAGCACGATGATCATCGCGCTGATGCGCTGCATCAGGTAGGCCCAGTTTTTGCCGTAGGGATAATTGCCGACGTTGGGCTGGCCGGTGAGGGTGATCCAGATGCCGTAGATCGTGTGGTAAATGATCGGCAGGAAGATCGCGATCCATTCGATGGCCCAGACCACCGGCAGCTCGTGGATCCGATCGACCTGAAGCTGATAGACCGTCCCAAACTGGGCGATGGTGGCGTTGACGATCAGATGCACGACCAGATAGCCGCCAAAGACGATGCCGGTCAGGGAATGCAGCCGCCGCAGCATAAAATGCCGGCGGCCGCCAATCAGCGGGGCGGTCAGATCAGTGGCAATGGCCGTGGACACGTGCGGAATTCCTTTCGATGAAAGCAGTGGGCAGTGGGTAGTAGGCAGTAGGCAGTGGGGAGTGGTCAGTTGCAGGTTGCAGTAAATACCGAAATCCGAAGCCCCGAAGGGGGACGAGGAGAACCAACGCGAAGGCGCCAAGGCACGAAGGGCAACTGAATGTCCGGGCGCCGGATTACTGCCCGCCGCCTACCGCCTACAGTCTACCGCCTACTCACGACTGCCTACTCCCCCGATCATATCCAACGGCCGGGCGATGCAAAGCCGGTAGTCGTGCCAGAGCGCCAGTCTTTCAAAAGATTCGATGGTGAAGTGTTGCCCGAGCATCTCGAGCAGGCGGGCTTCGCTGCGGGGGAAAGCTCCGCGATCATATCGCCAGAGAAGTCGTGCCGGGATGCGCCATCGCGACCAGATCGGTTCGGCGAAAACAAATTTCCCCTGCGGCTTCAGGGCCCGCGCCGCCTCGCAAAAGAATCGCGGCAGAAGCGCATCATCAATGTGATGGGCGACGAAGGTGCAGATCACCGCGTCGAGCGCCTGATCGCCAAACGGCAGGCGAGTCGCATCCGCCTGAATCGCCGGCTCCGCCGGATGGCGATGGCGAAACCCCGCCAGCTTCTGCGCGTCCAGATCTAGACAGCAGTATCGCGAAGCGCCCGACCAGATCGATCGATACAGCCCCGTCCCACCCCCGAGATCAAGCACAAACCGCGCTGAGCGAAACGGCCGAACCCGCCGGCCAATCCATCGCCGAATAATCCCCTCGCCCGCCGCCGCCTGAACCAGATCATAAACCGCCGGCCGGGCGACGAGGCGATGGAACAACGGTGCAAGCATGAACAGCCCACCCTACCGGCCCCCGGGCGGAGGAAGCAAATGGGCGATCTGAAACATGAAAGGCGAAGAGGCACGAAGTAGATGATTCACCGCGTCTCTCCGTGGCCCTCCGTGTCCTCAGTGGTCCGTCTTCCTTCGGGCTTCACTTGCAACCGACAACTCCCCCAGCGACCTTATGGCCGTGGACGATGATCTATCCCAACTCCCTCCCGGCGTGAGCGTGGTTGTGCCGGTTTACAACAGTGAGCGGACGCTTGAAACATTGGCGGCGCGGGTTGAGGCGGTGATGGTGGGCGGGGGCGATGGGCGAATCAAAGAGGGGGCCGCGGACCCGGCGGGGAACAGGGGCAGCGGGGCGTTTGAGATTGTGATGGTCAACGACGCCAGCCGCGATGGGAGCTGGGCGGTGATTGAAATGCTGGCGGGCCGTCATGCGTTCGTGCGCGGGATCAATCTGATGCGCAACGCCGGCCAGCACAATGCCCTGCTCTGCGGCATTCGGTCAGCGCGATTCGATCGCATCGTGACGATCGACGATGACCTGCAGAATCCGCCGGAGGAGATTTGGCGCTTGCTCGATCGACTGGACGGCGTGGGCAGCGGGCCGGGAGGCGGGCGAGGAGGCGATGGGGATGGCGACAGCCGCGGCATTGAAGGCGGAGCCGGGCGCGGCGACCGGGGCAGCGGCCGGGGGGGCGACGGGCGCAATAGTCTTGAGCGCGTGGATGTGGTCTACGGCCGGCCGGAGAAGCAGCGGCACGGGCTGCTGCGCGATCTGGCTTCGCAGATCACCAAGCTGATGCTGCAGCGGGCGATGGGGGCCCAGACGGCGCGAAACATCAGCGCCTTTCGGGCCCTGCGCACCGAGGTGCGCCGGGCGTTTGCGGGCTATGCCAATCCGTATGTCTCCATCGACGTGCTGTTGACTTGGGGCACGATGCGCTTCGCGGCGATCCCCGTGCGGCACGAGGCGCGGGCCGTCGGGGCGTCGAACTACACGGTGGGCAAACTGATCGTCCATGCGATGAACATGGTGACGGGATTCAGCACCTGGCCGCTGCGGCTGGCGAACATGATCGGCTTTCTGTTCACGCTCTTTGGATTTGGCGTGCTGGGGTTCGTGCTGCTGCGGTACATGATTCAGGGTTCCAGCGTGCAGGGATTTGCATTCCTGGCGTCGATCATCGCGATCTTCGCGGGGGCGCAGCTCTTTGCCCTGGGTATCATGGGAGAATACCTCGCGCGCGTGCACGTCCGCACCCTCGACCGGCCGGCGTACACAGTGCGGGGAATCGCGGGGCAGGTCGGCGGGATCACCACGGAGGGCTACAGAGTTGAGATCACCACGGAGGGCACTGAGGGCACGGAGAACACGGGGGGACACAGAGGAGAGATCACCGCAGAGGCGCAGAGGGCGCAGAGCGGTCTTGTCGAGGGTTTGCGGGATGGCGATGTGAAACGTGAAGACGTGAGGCCGTGAGGCGGTCGCACGGGTCTGGGAATACCGCGACCGGTGGCGCACCGCAGTGGGCAGTGGGCAGCGGGCAGTCGGCGGTAATCCGGGCGGCGGATTTCCGGTTGCCCGTTGTGCCAAGGCAGCCGGCGGTCGGCGGTCGGTAGGAAGAAACCGTTTCGGGGATTCGGATTTCGGATTTCACTGACAACTAACAACTGACAACTGACAATTCCTTCTGGCAACTGACAACCGGCAACTGACAACTGGCAACTTCCTCCATGTCCACCAACCTCTGCGAACTTCTCGAGTGGGACTCGGCTTTCTTCGGGCGGCCGATTGGGCGCGTGATCGCGGCGCGATTGACGGCTGGCGAGCTTCCTGCCTTCGAGGCGTGG
>JBBQCK010000366.1:0-3937 GCA_038318605.1 Tepidisphaerales bacterium
CGCCGGGATTGATCTTAACACAGGCGCGCTGACCACCGTCGGAATTGGAACATCCGATGGCCGCGGAAATCAACAGGTGCAGGTGCATCCAGATACAAAGATTCCTTTTCGCGGATTTCGCCTCCCCTGCTGGTCCGAAGCGTGCGCCGTCGCCCGATCCGCGGCGTTGAAAGTCCTGCCGCTGCGCACGGTTGGCTGGGATGTCGCGATCACGCCGGGCGGCGTATCTATCGTGGAAGGCAACGTCTGGTACGATCCGCCCAACTGCGTCAGCGGCGCCGGCCGCTCAATCCTTGAAATGCTCAACGCCGACCTGAAAAAAGTGGCGTGAGGTCGCTCGGCTCGATGCGCTCAGCGGAGCGCTGGAAACTTACCCGCTTCCCACAACGCAATGCGGAGCCGTTGCCGGCTCCGCATTTTGCATTTGAAAAACTGCCTGTCGCTGATCAATTCCCAGCTGGAGCTGGGGTCGGCTCCGCGCTGTCCGCCCCTTTGCTGGCCTCGGCCGACATTTTGATCAGGTTGTTCACCTGCTCCGCGCTTAGCAGGATCGTGTGATGATCCCCGTCAACTTTTGGGGTCAACGCCGCGATGACTTCCTTCTTAACGTTCGGCTGCTGCGCCATCGCTCCGATGAAGAATGTCAAAACACCGTTGAGCTTGTTGGCGGATGTCGCGTCCGGCGACTGAATCCGCAATGAGATGGAATTATTCGGGGGCGAATTCGCACCAAGCGAAATCCATGAGATCGTCTGGAGGAGTTCCGGCTGAACCATGCCGCCCAACGGAGACTGACTAAGGGCGCCCGCTGCCATATTCCGGGCATTGTCGCTTGGCGTGAGCACAACCTGAACCGCGCTGTTTGCCGCTGCATCAAGAGCCGGGGCAATAATCGCGTTGTCTGCGGGCTTAATTGCCTTCACAGCGTCAAGCTCTTCCTTGGTATCAACGAACACCACGGCGTCATTGATGATTGCGGAGGCCACGCCAGCCGCTTCGGCTGCGGCAGCGTCGCCCTTCTTCTCGGCGCTATCCTTATGGAGCTTTGTGCCCATCTCCTGGATCGCCTTGGCGTCACCGCCCGCCGGGACGGGAACAACCATCAGGCCGAGCGGACGACCTCCTTCGCCCAGATTCACCACGAAAAACACGTCGTGGCCGCCAGCCTTCTGGAAGTTCGTTACGAACTCCTTGGCCTTAACAATTCCGTCGCTCATCTCCTTGACGTTCTTCTCTCGCTTGGCGGCATCCTTTTCGGTCATTTCCGCAATGCCCGAGGCCCACTTCTGGAATGCATCAAGGTCAACCTGCGCCACATCTGCATGCATCACGACCAGCGTATCTGCATTGACGAACGGCGCGATCGATTTGACGGCCGCCGCGGTATCGAGTTTCGCTTCGGCCCGCGCCAGGATCGGTGCAGTAAACAAAACGGCTGTGGTCGCAACCACGCTCAGAACACGGGTGATAAAACGCATTGAAGACTCCTGAAGAAACGAAATGTGCGCGATCCGGAACGCCGGGCCGCATCTAAAAAGACGCCGGACGCCAATGCATCCACGTCCTAGACAACAGCGCGAGGAAAAAGATTGCGGAAAAATTCCGGCAGGTCTCCCACTCGCTGGCGCAGATCATCCGCGCCCAGTCGCAAAAGGTCAACTGACGATTTCGCTCAATCCCCAAGATCGTGAAACAGCACCTCGGCCGGCAGCACTTCTTCGCGCGCCGCGCCGGGTGGAATCCAGGCAAGCTGGACGCGCGCCTGCCCCGATCCGACCCAGTATTCAATGCACAATGGGTGAAATCCCTCCTTTAGATCCAAAGTGAACCGCTCGCCGTTACGCCGAAGGTACAACTTGGGATTGTCCACCACCATTTGATCACCCAGCCGCATTCGCGCGCTGCCGGCAGTCAACACAAAGGTATATTTTCCCGACTTTGCAATGCGCAGCTTCCCCGTCCAACGGATCGAAAAATCGTCGTGCGGCATATCCTCGGCCGGGGCATCTGCTCCCCAGTCAAAATTGACCTGCGAATCAACGCGCATCAGCACACGCTTGGTGAACGTCTTGTCCGCGAATAATTCTGCCGTGAGGCCGCCGTCGTAACCTGCCCGACGCCATTCGCCTGCCTCGCATTCGCCCAACCTGCGCTGTGCGACCTCGCGACTCAGCCCGGTAAGCTGCGGCGCGGCGCGCCGATACCATTCGCAGGCATGCAACCTCGCCTGCCGGCGCTGCACGCCAATGGTGCGATCGCCCGCGTCCCACCACCCGTTGGCAAGTTGAAGCTGGGCCTGCGCATCCTGCGCGCCCGCCAGTTCCTGCGATGCCAGCGGGCTCAGGCTCTGATCCCCCGCGCCCGCCAGCAGCGGAAGCCCCTTCTGCCATTGTCCACGTGCCAGACATAAATATCGTCCGGCCGACAGACGCGCCGCTCCATCCGCCGGCTCGTGCCGCAGCGATACAAGCGAAGCCTCGGCCGTGTCGCGCTCGTGCATCAGCCCGCGCGCCTCGCGTTGGCGATCCTGTGCCGCAAGCACAAGTCCGACAACTTTGCATTTGCCGGCAGTGGATTCTGCCAGCGTCGCCGCCCGGACGGCCAGGTCGTAGTCTTCCAACTCGATCGCGCTATCCGCCAGCCCCAATGCGCATTGGATCAACGGCGTACCGCCATTGAGCAACTGCGGCGCTCGCGCAACACCAACCAGCGCCGTGAGCTTCGCTTCTGAAACGTTAAAACGATATTCGCGCGACAGCAGATCGATCGCCCGACACGCCGTGGCCGCATCGCCAAGTGCGGTTGCCATATCGCGGGCATCGCGCAACAGCACATATCGCGCGGCTGTATCATCGCGCGTTTCGATTCCCTGTTTCAACAGCTTCCGCGCCAGTTCGAGGCGGACGGAGATCTGGCTTGAGGCAAGCTCATCCTTATAGATCGAAGCAACCAGTCGCTCGGCCGCCGCTACTAGCTGGCCGCGAGGAAACGCTGTCTCGGCGGCCTCTGTCGCCGGTTGTGTGGCAACCTCCGCCCACGCCGGTGCCGCATGGAGTGCCACAAGGAGAACAAGACCAGAAAAGAACGTCGGCCGATGACGCATAATGGGAGAAGTGCTGATTCCGGCCGCAATGGTCTGCAATCTGTCGCGGGGATGCAAGAAAAATCCGGCCGGATTACTTTTCAGCAGAGAGATTCCCGCTTGGCGCATTACCACGCCAGAACGGCGGCGCGGATTCGGGCGAGGTCGTCGTCGCCGGCATCGGCGCTGAGACGGGTGCGGTCGAGCGGGGCGACGGGAGTTATCGGAGCCGCGATCGGCCGCACGATTGCCAGGGCACATATCGCAGCGTTGTGCTCATCGCACACCAGCGATGCGGTGAGGTGAATCCAGATGACCCCACCGGCCGGATTGAGATAGCGCTTTTCCATCTCATAATGCGCAAACTGCCCGGCCAGTAGCGCTCGTGCCAGCTCGGCGTCGGTGTTGATGTCGTCGGGGTGCGTGATGGCTTCGAACGTCCGGCCGATCAGCGCGCCGTCGGCCAATCCAACCAGTTTGTGGAACGCGACGTTGGCGCGAATGAACCGGTGATCGGCGGCGACCAGCGCCATCGCAATCGGCGACTGACTGAATGCCAGCGAAGGCAGATCGGCGTCGTAAGCGCGCTGGGCGGTCGGCGCGTTTGCGACATCGGCGTTTTGGTTGGAAAAGGCGGAGGTTGTTTTTGCAGCGCTGGCACGATTGGAATTGGTCACTACGGGGCGATGAGGCGACGTTTGCAACATACGTTTTACATCGGCCGGCCGGCCGAGCCTCCTGAGCACGGCCTTGCCTGGCGCGACCGCGCTACACGTGATGATGCAGCACTTCAGACCATCCCATTATCAGCGCGGCGTGGCATTGCCTCCGCGCGCTGCGCCGGCTAGCGTCTCT
>JBBQCK010000367.1:0-3919 GCA_038318605.1 Tepidisphaerales bacterium
GCGCCGCGCGCGACGGCATGGAGGCCCGATGCGCACGCGGCTGATAATGTCAGCCGCGGACCGCACATACGAAGTGCGGCGGCGATGTCGGATGCCGGCTCGGCCAGCCCGGCAAGGGCAATGGCCGATGGCAAGCGCTGCCCCCCTGTCGATTTCGAATATGGATCCGACGGCATTTGCCCGTTGAGTGCATTGATGCCTGCGATCCATTGCTCGATTGGGCCTTTGCTCGTGCCGACGATCAGAGCGGTCTGGTCGCTTTCCAGTTCGCCGTGTGTCCATTCTGCCGCGGCAACCGCTTCGCGCGCCGCTACCAGACCGAGCGCCGACACGCGGGAAATGTTCGGGCTCGTATCAAAAGGGACGCGGGTGTGATCGGCAATGCAATGACCGGCCAGTAGCGATGACCATGTTTTCGCAGAAGACGCACCCAGCGGTGTGAGCAAGCCAACGCCAGAAACGACCGGCCATTCGGTGGAAACTGATATCTGCGGTGGCATGCCAGCGTCGGCAGGTTGATTTGTCCCCGGATTAATTACGCCATGACGGCTGCGCGGGTGCTGCCGTCCTTGAACGGCGGCCGCATTGTCAGCCCAAGGAGATCGAGCAGCGCCCGATCCTGATCGTAGCCGGGGGCGGGCGAAACCTTGGTCAGCATCTGCCCCTCATCGCTCGAAAATATTGAGTTAGCGCCGGCCAGGAAACAGAGCGCCTGTTCGGCGCTGGATAGCTGTGACCGCCCTGCCGACAGCCGCACGGTTGTACGCGGCAGCATGATCCGCGCCATCGCTATCATGCGGATCGTCTCGTGTACGGGAACATCGGGCGCCATTTCCAGCGGCGTACCGCAGACCTTGCTGAGGATGTTCACCGGCACGGATTCGGGCTGCGGATCGAGATTTGCCAGGGTGCGCAGCAGCGAAAGTCGATCCTGCGGGCTTTCACCGAGACCGAGAATTCCGCCGCAGCAGACGCTTACGCTGGTTTTGCGGACGTTTTCGATCGTGCGCAGGCGGTCGGCATAGGTGCGCGTGGTGATGATTGTTTCGTAAAATTCCGCCGAGGTGTCAAGATTGTGGTTGTAGGCGTAGAGACCGGCGTCCTCAAGGCGCCGGGCCTGCGATTCGTTGAGCATCCCCAGCGTACAGCAGACCTCGAGGCCCATCGCGGTGACATCGCGAACCATGTCGAGCACGCGGTCGAACTGGCGATTGTCCTTGACCTCGCGCCAGGCAGCGCCCATGCAGACGCGAGTCAGGCCGCTGGATTTGGCGCGCGCGGCGATTTGCAGGACGCGTTCCTTGTCGATCATCGGCTCTGATGCGACCGGCGTGTCGTAATGCGCGGACTGCGAGCAGTATTTGCAATCTTCGGGACAACCGCCGGTCTTGATGGAAATCAGCCGGCAAACCTGCACTTCGCGGGGATCATGGTTTTGGCGATGGATCGCGCCTGCGCGAAACACCAGATCGAGCAGCGGATGTTCGTAGAGCGCGTCGGACTGAGCGCGCGTCCAATCGTGACGGCGAGCGCCGCTGAACAGAAAATCGGAAGCCATATTGCCTGTGGCGGGGTCGTTGGGAGTCGAAACGGGTGCTTCTGGCAATACGGCTTGAGGCGGCACGCGATGATCTCCAGGAGGGTCGTACGGATCGGGCGGGCAATAATCAACGGAACAGGTCGGATACACTGATGACCTGCCGAAGTTGCAGGCTGTGAACTTTGGAATCGTAAACGAAAATCGCCATACGGCCGCTGTTGATGTCGGTGACGTAAAGCCCTTCGCCCCCCTGCTGAAGCGAACCTGTCACTACGTTGTAGTCACGATTGTTGGTCACAAGATCCGCCCGTGCCGGCGCGGGATTCCAGAACAGCACAGCCCCCAGAAGCAGCATCGCGCTGCAGCACAGCAGAAGGATGGGCATATCAATCAGCATTTTCGGCCGCCGTGCGGAGTTGTTTCCAATCTCGGCGTTGTCTTGTGGATGCTTCATTTTCGATCTCGCTGGTGAATTTCGGAGGATCAGAACGCGGCTCGAGGGAACTACTTGGGCGCCCGGCCACCGCCCTCAAAGATGCGGCCCAACTCGATTGGCGCCATATTGTCGGTCTGCCCACGCGTATCGTCATAGATGAACGCCGCAAGGCGGGCGTTGGCGGTATCGATGACATAAATCACGGTGTTGGCGTTGCCGGAAATGCGGCCGGGGATCAGCAGATAATCGCCGCGTCGATTGCCGACCTGAGCGCTGGCGGTGTTCTCGGGGACTGCTTTGAACAAGAGCGCCGCGCCCAGCACGACGTTAGCCATCGCCAAAAGCCAGAGAATTGATTTACGTTGCATGAATTCCTCCGAAGTTGGAGCCGGGTCAATCCAAGTGCGTTCGCCTGGCGTTTTTAAAGAGCACGGCAACGCACATAATCGAGAGGCCGAGCATCAATACCCAGGTAAGCGATTCTGAACCTGCGTCAACGCCCATGCCAGCAGGCTTGCCGTCGCGCGCGTAGAAACCCTCAACGCGCGGGTCCACCTTTGGTAGCTCATCGTCAGCGGCAAACGCGCCGGCGCCGGACAGCAGCAGTGCGAAAGCAATCATAAGGCGCGGTAGAAACCGCCTCAGCCTGCCACGATTGGAATCAGCGCCGTTCATCGTTTGCATCATAACCAGCTTTGGATCGGACGGGCAAGCGATCGAAAATCGCTGACCGGCAGAGCGACCGTCTCCCACTTGGCGCTGCGGCGCCGCATGTGGTCGCGATATTCGCTCAACTCAACCCCCAGCAGTTGATACCAGCGTTTCTGGTGCTCGAACATCGCCGGCTCGGGCGTCAGCGGCGGATCGATCCAGTATACAAATGCCAGCACCGCCTTGAACCCATCGCCAAAAACCTGCTCCCACTGCATAAGATCGGAAACATCCTGTTCGGTGGCCCAGGTTTGGAAAGTCACCGACCGCCCTGATGAACGCATGCTGCGACCTTTTACGTCAACAAGCAGATTCGGGCCGTTTTTAGAATAGACAACAAAATCAAAGCTCTTCAGCCGCGCGTTGCTGAACAGCGCCTTCTTCGCCTCGTCCACGGCAACATATGGAATGCCCAGATGGCGCAGGTATTCCTCAAACGCCGCTTCGTAATGAACCTTTCGGTCGGCCATTGCTGCTCCGCCGATATCCTAACCTCGGCCGAACATATTGCCAACTGCGAACCGCTGTTCAGCCGGAGGAACTTGATTTCACTGCAATGGGCTTGCCCGATTTGGCCGACTCGTAGGCGGCGGCAATCACAGCCAGATCATACCGGCCACTCTCGCCGTCCATGAACGGCGGCTGATCGGCCAGCAGACGGTCGATGAACATTCGCTGCGGATTGATTGGGCTTGCCGCATCTGACAGTTTGTGCGGCGGTGCAGGCACGCGCAGCAATCGACCGGGCGTGTCGTAGACGATGTGTTTGCCGTGCCAGGGCTCGTCGAGGTAGAGTTCGAGTTCGCGATCATTTCGCGTGAGATTCAGCCAGCCGCGCGTCCCGTAGACTTCGCGCGTCTGGCCATCGGATGCATATCCGGAATCAAACGTGCCGAACACGCCGCTTTCAAAGCGCGTTGTCGCGACGGTGACATCGTCGCCCCCGATGTTTGGGCAATGCTGGTTTCCGGAAAATGCGAACACTTCGCTGACTCTTGAGCCGATCCACCACTGAAGCAAATTGATTGCGTGAATCGACAACTGGACGAAGGAACCGCCACCGGTCATGTCCGCGCTGCCGCGCCAAGCCCCCTTCTTGGCGCGAAGACCACCGCGATGGGCGTCGCGCGCCCGTACGCTTTGAATCTTGCCCAAAGCGCCGTGGTCGATCATTTCCTTGATCTCCCATACCAGCGGGTTTGCGTAGCTGCTCATGTACATTCCGAGGCGTC
>JBBQCK010000368.1:0-3911 GCA_038318605.1 Tepidisphaerales bacterium
GATAGTGATCCTGCCGCGCTTCCTGCTCGGTCTCGTGGACGACATGCCCCACCGTCAACCCGAGCTGATTGTAGACCGGGCCCATTTCCTCCGCATCACGCTGCACGAGATAGTCGTTGACGGTGATTACGTGGACTGGTCGGCCGAACCATCCCCACAAACTGGCGGCCAGCGACGCGGTGAGCGTCTTTCCCTCACCTGTCGCCATTTCGATGATGTTTCCCTCGCACATCGCCAGGGCGCCGATCACCTGCACGGGAAACGGTCTCATTCCCACGGCGCGAAATGCGCCTTCGCGCACCATCGCCACTCCGCGATCGAGCGCCGCATCCTTCAGTCGCCCCACCCTAGCCAGATCGCGACAAAGCGCAACCTCCTCGTCGAATCGCGCCGCCGACAGTGCATGAATCTCCGGCTCTAGCGCCTCAACGCGCTCTGCCTGACGACTCAGGCGCGCTAAAGTGCGGCGATGATTTTTAAACCAGCCGACAACGCTGTTGGCCGCCGCGTCCAGACCGCGCAGATCGGGCGCCTTTACGCGCCGGGCGCTGAATATGGCTTGAAGCTCGTTGGTGGCGATGACGGACATATGCCGCAGTGCTGGAGATTTCCCTGCTTTGGCGATTTCAGTGCGATCAGCGCATATTGCCGATGCCCGCCATGCCTCCGCCGGATTGTTGCTGGTGCTGCTCAACAAGCTGCCAGAATCGGCGGCCCCACTGCCAGATCAGCGGCTTCTTATTCATATCGAGCCGCGCAAAGGCGCGCTGGTTGCTGAGGAGAGTCGGGTCGGCATTTTCAAGCACGAGCGACACCTCGATCTGTGGTGCCATCAAGCGTCGGCCGCTCGGCTCCTTCGGGTCGGTGGCAAAACTGCCCCCGCCGTTAAACCCCAGTGAAGACGCCGGCAGATCGTATTGCGGGGTCGGTGTATGAACGGTGTCCATCAGCGCCGCGCGCTCCCTTCCCGCGTCGCCGACCAGCCGCACACGCGCTGATTTATGCGATTCGTAATAAATCAATGCTTCGTCGGTCTTGTCGATCGAGCCGACAAACTTCAAAAGCGACCGATCCTCGACGCGCCCCAGCTCGTCGCCGGCGGAGATAAACTGCCCGACCTTGTTGCGCAAATCGTAAGCGACCAGCTCGCCGTCGATCGGGGCGCGGATCACGAGCTTGTCCTGCTGCTGCTTCAACAGCGCGATCCGCTGCCGCTGGGTTGGAATTTGCGCCAGCAGCGAATTGTACATGTTGCCGTCGCTCACCTGTGCCTTGCCGAGCTGCGCCAGCATTCCCTCAAGCTGGGCATCGAATATCGCCAGTTGTGCATCAAGTTCCGGGTTAGAAAGCGTTGCGATTGGATCGCCCGCCTTCAACTTCTCCCCGTCACGGGCGATCAGCTTGACCATCACACCTGCCTGCCCGGCGCGTACGACTTCGCGACGCGCGGGCTGAATCAGTCCCTCGATATCCAGATGCACCGGAAATTTGATCAATCCAATCACCAGCACGATCGCGGCTGCCATTGACACGGTGAAGCCCGCCGCCCTGAGGCGATTGCGATGGAGTTCGGGATTGAGCAGATGGTAATGTGCGATCTTTCCGATGGGCATGACGAGCCATGTCACCACACCGCCGATCGCCATCAGCACGCCGAGCACGGGGACCTGGTTTGACACTACAAGGATGATCGTGATGCCAACCAGAATGCGGTAAATACCGCTGGTGATGGCGTAGCTGAAAAGCCAGAATCGCTGACGGAGCGGCGGGAGCGGCTGCGTCTGCTTGACGCCGAAAATGTGCCGTTTAATCAACCCCAGCGCGTATTCGGTTGCCTTGTAGCGCAGGTTCGGAATCTCAAGCCAGTCGGAAAGAATGTAATAACCGTCGTACCGCAGAAGCGGGTTGGCATTGAAGATCACCGTGCTCACGCTGGCGATGAACATGGTATTGAACGCAAGCTGATTGATCAGGGAGTTTTCATTTGTGTTGATCCAGACGAACGCCATGATCGCCGCGACGAACAACTCGATGATCATGCCACCGGCGCCGACGAGAATGCGCGCCCATTTGTTTTGGAATGCCCACGCCGTCGAGGCATCGACATAGGGAGTCGGGATGAAGACCAGAAACATGATGCCAAGCTCATGCACCTCGCCGCCAAAACGTCGGCAAGTGAAGGCGTGGCCAAGTTCATGGATCAGCTTGATGAGTACAAAGGTTCCCCAGAGGTAAGGCCAGTTGGCCGGGTCCATGACGTTGCTCTGACCCCCACCCCCGCCGCCGAAATGCGCCTTCAACTGCGGCCAATGGGGCAGAAGCGCGAACACCGCCAGCCCAACCACCGCCAGCCAGATCATTGCACCCACCGCGCCGATGAACGGGCGGACCACCGGCAGCCATCGGCAGAGAAATCGATCCGGATCCCACAGCGGAATGCGCGGGAACAGGACGTTCATCAGCCGCCCCTGCCACTGCTGCTTGACGAGGCGCTTGTGTCGCTTGAGCAACACCGCGGCGTCGGGCGTTATGTCCGCCTCGACAAGATTCGCCGCGTGAAGCTGCGACAGAATCTGGATGACTTCATTCTGCGTTGGCGAATCATCGGCAAGCTGTCCGCCGACTAAATCCCATGCCTCGGCGACGGTGCGTTTGCCGTCTAGCAGACCAACGAATTTGTATGCGCTGGCCGACAGACGATGAAACTGATTACCGGCAGGATCGCGCACGACGTACCAGCGGTCGCCGCGATAATGCTGCCGCGAAATCTGCGCGCTGGCGCGCAGGCGTACCTTCAGGTCGGCGACGCGATACCACGATTCAGAAAATGTCGGACGAAGCTGCTGCATGAACGATCAACCGTCGTTTGACGTAAATAAAAATCCTTGACGCGTGAATCACGTGCTGACCTGCGGACACCGGCCGATCCAAAATCTCGCCGACAAAGGCCCATAGATGCGCCACGGCTCAAATCCAAAGCTTTAGTCGGACAAAATCGACCAGCTTGTGCGTCCAGATCCACCCCAGCGGCTTTTTCTCGACGTCAACCCTGGCTTCGCCGGAAAGTCCAGGCTTCATCCAGGGCGCCGGCTTGTCAATTCGCGCGACCACTTTGAACTGGTTCTCCCCCTCCTTGCCTTCGCCAATCGGCACGATGCGCACAATGTGAAAGCCGAACTTGTCGCTCGGCAGCGAGCTTGTCGCCAGGTCGCCATCTTCGACATTGTTGTCGCGGCGCTCGTGATACGCTTTTGCGACGGCCGCGATTTCCTTTTCGTTGACGCCCAGTTCCGCCTCGATGTCGATCTGGTTCGGCTCACCGTCGCGCGTCCGGGCGATTTCCAGTAGTGCCTCCCCTTCCTTCTTTTGCGCGCCCTGAAGCTGCTCGAGGTCGCCGCGAAGAATGATGCCGTCGAAGGGCGCAGTCAGCGTGCCTCGGGCAATCTGCGACGCCAGAAGCTCCGCCTGAGCGCTGGCTTCCTTGTAGCCGGCCTGCGCAACGCCGTATTCGCTCCCCTTCTCCGGGTCGTTCACATACTTTTCCATTTCGCTTCGGCGGGCTTCCATTTGTCCGAGCACCTGCTCGCGGCGAAGGCCGAGTTCAAAGGTGTTGAACGTGACCAGGACATCCCCCTTTTTCACCGCCTGCCCCGGCTTGAATGCCACCTCAAGGATCTGCCCGTCAAACGGTGCGCAGACGATGCGATGGTCTCGGGCCGCAAGCTGAAACGGCGCCGTCACATGATACATGGGCTTCACCACGAACATCGCCGCCGTCGCAACTGCAACCAGCACGACCACCAGCTTGGCGATCATGTGCCTTGGCCCGATGGCCGCCTTCGCCACTTCAACCGTGCTGAGCCCGACTTTGGTGATGATGAAGCGGTCGTTGTCGTGGCGATCCACAAGCT
>JBBQCK010000369.1:0-3900 GCA_038318605.1 Tepidisphaerales bacterium
AGGAGGGGAGAGTGAGATTCGTGTCGGAAGACTTTGGCGGCTCGTTTCCTCCGTCGCCTTCCGTCCCTAATCCCATCGGCGCACGGGCATAAGATTCATCAAATAAAACGCGACTTATGGCCCACTCCTTGAAGGGCCGAATCATTCCCTCCCATCTTGCCAGAGTGGCAGGCCATTGCTGCGATCTGTCTTTTTGGCATTCACCGATCGAGCAGCTTCCGGCCAGCGTTGACGAGGGGATTTCTGCAAACTATTGATTGCAAGCGACTTACAGACAACAGGTGCCGGAGATTCGCTGGCATACCCCTTGCATTTATTCCTGAACCGCGAACCCGCAGGCGGTTCGCCCTACGCGCCTCAAGCGCACAGGAGCTTTTGAATATGGCCAAGCCAATTGGAATCGATCTGGGAACGACCAACAGCGTCGTTGCCGTCATGGAGGGCGATCAGCCCAAGGTGCTCGTGAACGCTCAAGGCAGCCGCCTGACCGCTTCGGTCGTCGGCTTCACCGATAAAGGAGAAATCCTCGTCGGCCAGCCCGCCAAACACCAGCAGGTCACGAATCCAAAAAACACCGTTTTCTCCATCAAACGCTTCATGGGCCGACGCCATAGCGAAGTCGCCCAAGAAGAAAAAATGGTGCCGTACGAAGTAACCGGCGGCGCCGAGGAATACGTCAAGGTTAAAGTTCGCGGAAAAGAATATACGCCCGAGCAGGTCAGCGCCATGATCCTCGGCGATCTGAAAAAGACAGCAGAGAGCTATCTCGGCGAGACCGTCAAAGACGCGGTCATCACCGTGCCAGCGTACTTTAACGACGCCCAGCGCAAGGCGACCAAGGACGCCGGCGAAATTGCCGGCCTAAACGTCATCCGCGTATTGCCGGAACCCACGGCCGCCGCCCTGGCGTTCGGCTTGGATAAAACTGCCAAGAACCAGAAAATCTGCGTCTTTGATCTTGGCGGCGGAACATTCGACGTTTCCGTGCTCGATGTGGGTGATGGCGTATTCGAAGTGCTCAGCATCAATGGCGACACACATCTCGGCGGCGACGACTTCGACGAGGAATTGATCAACTACCTCGCCGAGGAATTTCGAAAGCAGGAAGGCATCGATCTGCGCAAGGATCCGATGGCGCTTCAGCGCCTGAAAGAGGCCTCCGAAAAAGCCAAGATCGAGCTGTCCACGGCGATGGAAACCACCGTCAATCTTCCGTTCATCACCGCCGACGCATCTGGTCCAAAGCATCTGCAAACCACTGTCACGCGCGCCAAGTTTGAGCAATTGATCGGCAACCTCGTCGAGAGGTGCCGAAAGCCCGTTGTCAGCGCACTCAAGGACGCCGGCGTGCAGCCGGAGCAGATCGGTGAAGTTGTGCTGGTTGGCGGATCGACCCGTGTGCCGATGGTCGCCAAACTCGTGAAGGAACTCTTCAAGAAGGAGCCGAATCGATCGGTCAACCCGGACGAGGTGGTCGCGCTCGGCGCGGCCGTTCAAGCATCCATCGCCACCGGCCAGATGAAGGACATCCTGGTCCTCGATGCAACGCCCCTCAGCCTCGGCGTTGAAACGCAGGGTAATGTCATGACGCCGCTGATCGCGCGCAACACCACCATCCCGGCTGAGAAGAAGGAAATCTTCTCCACGGCCTCCGATGGCCAGACGGCCGTAACGATCAACGTGCTTCAGGGCGAACGCGAGTTCGCCAAGGACAACCGCCTGCTCGGCCGATTCAATCTCGAAGGCATCGCGCCCGCCCCGCGCGGCGTGCCGCAGATTGAGGTGACCTTCAAGGTTGACGTCAACGGTATCCTTACCGTCTCAGCAAAGGACCTTGGCACCGGCAAGGAAAACAACATCACCGTGCAGAACGCTGGCGGTCTGGAGAAGGACGAGATCGAGCGCATGAAGCGCGAGGCCGAGGCACACGCTGACGAGGACAAAAAGCGCCGCGAGGTGGTTGACCTAAAGAACCGCGGCGACGCGCTCGTTTATGAAACCGAAAAATCGATGCGCGAGCATGGTGAAAAGGTCACGCCGGAAATTCGCGGCGAAATCGAGTCGGCGCTCAACAACCTGAAGGACGCTCTCAAGAGCGAAGACGGCGATCGCGTCAAGAAGTCGATCGAAACTGTCCAGCAGGCGACAATGAAGATGGGCCAGTCCGTCTACGGCAACACCGCTGGTGGCCAGGGCGCGGCGCCAGAGGCCGCGAGCAACCGCGCAACAGGCGATGCAAATGCCAAAAAGGATGAGGACGTCATTGACGCCGAATATGAAGTGAAGGAATAGCACTCTGACAGCCAACCCGAAAAAGCCCGCCATATTTCGTGGCGGGCTTTTTCATGCGCACCCCTCCGTCCGCTACACTCTGTGACAGCGAATGCAGAACCCTACAGCACATCCCACGATGATTCCTCCCTTCAGCAACGCCGGCCGGCACGAGATTAAACTTTTGTCGCCAGCGGCATGCTGGACACAGGGGACGCCACTCGGCAATGGAACGCTCGGCGCAATGCAATGGGGTTCGCCGGATCAGCTCACCTTCACGGTCAACCACGCCGATTTTTGGGATTACCGTTGCCCGGAGCGCCCTGTGGTTCCCGGCATTCCGTGGAACGAGATGGTCGAACTCATCCGTCGCGACGATCGCGCTGCGATTTCGCATGTATCAATGATAGATGGCCGAACTTTCGCGTTCCCGTCATTGCAGCCATGCGGCGATCTGGTGCTGGAGCTGGCGCGCGGTGAATCATGGGCGGATTTCTCGCAGACGCTCTCGCTGGAACTGGCGGAATCACGGGTGACGTACATTCCGGTCTTCAATGCCAAGGGCGGGCCGAACCGAAGTCCTACTCTTGCAATCGAATCATTGATCTGCGCCGAGCGATCGATTCTGGCTGTCCGCATCGGCGCTCAGCCGGCGGTGCCTGCCCGCGGCCATGGTCCGCAATTTTTGGCTCACTTTTCCCGCCAGCACAATGCGCTGCTTCCCAAGCCGACCTATCGCATTGCTGGCGGCGCAATGTTGCAGGAAATGACCATGCCCGATGGCACGCGGCTGACGGTGGGCTGCCGCATCACCGGCGCAATACTTACCGACGCCGATGCCTGGCCGCACGGCGTCGGCCGGCTGGTCAGCGTTAGCGACAATCGGCCGGCCGATCTGTTTCTCAGCGCGGCCGTCACCCGCGATGGTTCTGATCCAACGCCGGCCGTGCTCCGCGAACTTGATACCGCCCTGCGCCTCGGCTTTGAGATGTTGCGCGACGAACACCAGCAGCACTGGCGGCGCTATTGGGCCACCAGCGCCGTCGAGCTTCCCGATGACCAGATCGAGCGCGCGTGGTATCTCGGCCTGTATCTTCAGCGCTGCGCGTGTTGCGCCGAAGGTCTGCCGATCGGACTTCAGGGAATCTGGAACCGCGACAATGTGCCGGCATGGAATTCCGACTACCACACTGACGCCAATCTTCAGCTCTGTTACTGGTCCTGCTACGCGACCGGCCATCTTGAATTGCTGTACCCGCTTTACGATATGCTCGATGGACCCTGGCGAGCGCCCGCAAAAGCGCTCGCGGAATATTTCGGCTGTCGCGGACTGAAAATGCCCGCGGCCGCTGGCCCTGACGGCAAAAATCTTGCCGGCCTGTTTGCCTGCTGGCATGGCGCCGGCGCCTGGCTCGGCCTGCATGTGCTCTGGCATTGGCAGTACACCCGCGACAGCGATTTTGCACGGCATTATTTTGCCCTGCTTCGCGACATCGCGCTCTTTTACGCGGACCATCTCAAACCCGGCGACGACGAGAACCTCCACAGCTATTGCGATCTGTCGCCGGAGCAGATTGATCGTTCGCTCGGCCCGTTCGGCGATGACCCCACCTGTACGCTCGCGCTCGT
>JBBQCK010000370.1:0-3899 GCA_038318605.1 Tepidisphaerales bacterium
CGCTCACGGAATGGCCGGTAGGCCATCGTCTCCTGCTGGAAACGTGCTGGGCGAAGTGACTGGCGCCGTCGCGGGCGCGCTGCTGGCCGATGATGGGCTGGTGGCATCAGCAGGCTTCGTAACCGACGGCGCCGCGGTCGGCGGGCTAAAGTCCGCCGCATCGTTTTCATCGTCCGTCGGCACAAGATAGCTGTCCCACGCATGCGCCGGAGCATAATCGTGTCCACACACGCCTGGCATATTCAGCATGGGCGGCCGCGCCCCCTGAAGCGGCTTCGCTGCCGCCGCCGTATAAATATTGTCGCCTCCGCTGCTGCAGTAGGGGGTCTTCTCCCACGTCACCGTTCCCTCCGTGTGCAGCACATTTTGCCCGGCCTTGTCGTGGTTGTTTGAGTTGCCGAGCGACAGCGTAAACACATCACTATCCGCATCGACGCAGACATTGTCCTTCTGCCCGAGGACGCCCGGGTTTCGATCCGCCATCACAACAAACTTGGGAGGCACCGAATCCGCTTTGAATTGAAAATAGCGCTCGCGCGAGAACGGCGAACAATAAGAATAGCTCAGCGCCGACCCCGAACGAAAATTCGACCGGCCGCCTGTCGCGCCCGCATCCAAGTGATCGCTCGTGCTCGGACATATCAGAGTCCGCTGCGCCGATGCCGTATCGGTCCCGAGGTAAGCCCGACTCACCAAAAGCCAGATCGAAGCTGTAACGTCGTTCGGACGCACTGATGAATCATCCGCGAACGGCGACTGGGAATCCGCCCCCGTAAATGCGACGTATCCATCAATGGCCGCCTCGCGGCGGCTGGCCGGGTAGGCTCCATCATTGTCGCGCGCATAGGTGTTCAATGCATTGGCGATCTGCCTCAGATTGTCCGCACAATGTGCCCGGTTGGCCATTTCCCGTTGTTTGAAGATGAATGGTATGAAAATAGCCAGCAGCACCAGCAGGATTCCCCCAAGTACGAGCATCTCTATGGCAGTGAAGCCGCTGCACCGTCGCCGGCTGCTCGTGCATTTTCCCGCTGCTCCCGACATCGCCGCCAAGGCTACCGGCCTGAGATCATTCGATCAAACCCTGCATGCCGATCCACCGGTCGACGCCGGCGTCCACCTACTTCATTTCCACCAGATGGCGCTCCGTCATGCGAAGTGTCTGCAGCGCTGTCTCGGCCGAGTAGCGCGTCCGCGTGCGACCCTCGGCAATCGTCGCCAGCACCTCGTCGATCTCATTTTGAAAAGGCGAGCGCGCATCGAACGGCAGATCGCGCACAATTCCCCCTTCAATCAGCCGAAGCGCCGCCCCATCATTTGAATCGCAATAGAGGCTTGCCCGTTCAAACTCGAGATAAAATGCATACCGGAACGGCGCCGCCGATTGTGAATCCCATCGCGAATGAATGTGCGTCCGCATGCCGCGCGTATGAATCCACTCTGCGTCCATCGTCATTGCCAGCGGCCCCTTCGCGCCCTGCCGAAGCTGCCCACGCACGTCGATTTCCGCCGGAGCGCCAAAAAACCAGAGCGCCGCGTCGATGTCGTGGCTTGCCAGATCGAACACCACGCCGCCGCTGCGCGCGGGGTCTGCCAGCCAATCGTCCGCCGACCATCCCGGCATCCCTCCGTGCCGCTCAAATCGCGCATACTTCACCGCGCCCAACTCCCGCCGGTCGATCAAATGCCACGCTTCGACATACTGCCCCCAAAACCTCAGCACGTGCCCCACATGTAAAAGCCGCCCTGACGCTTTCGCCGCGCGGGCCATCGCTTCCGCCTCTTCCCCGCTCCTCGCCATCGGCTTTTCCACTATCACATGCTTTCCCGCCTCCAGCGCCGCGATCGCGATCTCTGCGTGCAGGTGAGTAGGCGCGCAGATATCGATCAAATCGATCGATTTATCGTCGATCGCCGCCCGCCATTCATCGAGAAATACGACGCCTGACAGATCGAGACAATCCGTGCCCACGGGAAGATTTCCGTGAGCCACCGGCTTGCCTTCGCGACGCAGGCGATCGCGCGTCACAACCGCCACCACCTCGCAATTCGACTGATTGCGGTAGCACCCGAAATGCGTTCGGCCCATGAAGCCAAACCCGATAATCGCAGTCCGAATCATGCGTTTGCCGAAATGTGAAGTGCGGCAAAAGGTGAATACGCAGTATCCATCGACAGGGTCGGCGTGCCACCCAAGCCCCCGCAACGCCGTGTGTAATCTATCATACTTTGCGTGGCCGGCTTGTGAACATGGCAAATTATCCGGTCGAACCGGGATTTTCCTTACCAGCCGCATATCGGCCACGCCGGTCAAATTCTATGAAACCTCGCCAAATAGTCCCTGTCCCGGCTACAGTACCGCGGACGCGATGCAACAGATCCCCCAGAATGTCGTCACTGCCATCACCGGCGCCAGCGGCGCGCTCTATGCCCAGCGATTTATCCAGGGCGTTGCCCACGCTGGCATCAAAAACCACCTCATCGTATCGCCACTTGGCCGGCGCCTTCTGCACGATGAACTCGGCATGGAGACCGTCGATCTCCCCGCACTCGCCGCCCAGGACGACCACCGCATCACCCTCTACAACTACAACGATGTCGGCGCAAAAATCGCCAGCGGTTCGTTTCTCCACGACGGCATGGTCATCGTCCCGTGTTCCTCCAACACTCTCGCCGAAGTTGCCCATGGCCTGGGCGGCAATCTCATTGCCCGCGCCGCGGCCGTTACACTTAAAGAGCGCCGCCGCCTGATACTCGCCCATCGCGAAATGCCCCTCTCGCCGATCGACATCACCAACTACCAGGCTCTCAACCTCGCCGGCGCGATCGTCGCGCCGACCAATCCCGGCCTTTACCTCAATCCGGCCACCGTGCAGGAAATCATCGACTTTGTCGCCGGCAAACTGCTCGATCTGATTGGCATTCCGCATCAACTCGACACGCGCTGGGATCCGCGGAAGCTCCGCCCCGCCCCCGGCACAACTCTTGTCTAAAAGCCGAGCCAATTCCCACAGTCCCACCGAACCTGCCATGGCCTCGATGAACGCCGCACCATCGCTCGATTCCGCCCCGCTGCCCGGATCATCTCCAGCGCCGCTCCTTACGTCAGCCGGCCGCCTGCGGAAATTCGCCGACGACATCAAAATCAGTCACACGCTCTTCGCGCTTCCATTCGCGCTTCTCAGCGCATTCATCGCCTGGCGACTCGCCCCCCAATATCTCGCCGCGAAGATCGCTCTAATTGTCGGTTGCATGGTCGCCGCACGTACCATCGCCATGTGCGCCAATCGCATTTTCGATGCCAGCCTCGACGCGAAAAACCCGCGCACCGCACGCCGGGCGGTTCCCAGCGGAGCATTGTCGCCCAGGTTTTATGCCGCCGCCATCGCTGCCTGCGCGGCAGCTTTTTTCCTGCTTGCTTCTGTGTTCGGACTGTATTTCCACAACTGGCTTCCCATCGCATTTTCGCTGCCCGTTCTGGTATACCTGTCGGCCTACCCACTTCTCAAGCGCTTCACGTGGCTCTGCCATTTCTATCTTGGGGCCGCCTTGGGGCTGGCGCCGATCTGTGCCTGGATTGCCATCGCTGGCTCGATCGCCCCGCCGCCACTCTGGATGGCCGCAGGCGTCACTCTCTGGACCGCGGGCTTTGACATCATTTACGCCTGCCAGGATTTTGATTCCGATCGCGCCACCGGCGTGCGGTCCGTTCCTGTCGCAATCGGTATCCCCGGCGCGCTTTGGGTCAGCCGCGGCTGCCACCTTGTCTGCGTCCTAATGCTCGTCGCGCTATGGCATTCCGTCGGCGAACTCGGGCCGCTCTACCTCTTCGGTCTCGCCATCGTCGTCTGCCTGCTACTCGTCGAACACGCAATTGTCAGTCCGAGCGATCTTTCGCG
>JBBQCK010000371.1:0-3892 GCA_038318605.1 Tepidisphaerales bacterium
CTGCCCGATTATTTCGGCAAGGCCCGCTTCACCTATTACCGCCTTCGCACCGAAGGGCACAACACGCTCACACTCGACAACGCCAACCAGACCCGCGACGGCAAAGCGCCGCTTGCAGCGTTTCACGGCGGCGAGGCGCCACTGGCGATATTTGATCTCACCGGCGGCTATGGCGAAAAGGCGAAAATCATCCAGCGCGGCATGCGCCTCGTCGATGCCGCCAGCGTCCTGGTTCAGGATGAGGTTTCGCTGAATGCGCCCGGCGATGTCACCTGGAATTTTCACACCGGCGCAAAGATTCAAATCGATGGTGCGCAAGCCACGCTGACACAGGCTGGAAAAACACTGCATGCGAAAATCCTGCAACCCGCCGGCGCGCAGTTTGAAACGGTCAGCGCCAACCCGGAAAAACCGCAGGCCCAACAGCCGGATGTGACAAACCTGATCATTAAATTGAAGCAGACTGAGAAGGCAAAAATTATCGTGCTGTTCAGCACCGCCGGGCATTCACCTGAAGTGGGCGACATTCCGTTGGCGGATTGGCCGAGGGAATAGGCGCATTTGCATGAAGAGACTGATCCTCCGCGCCAGACCATGGGCGAGAGGCGATGCACAAAAAACCAGTGGACCATCGCCCGGAGTTTTTATTCCGGCAGATAGGGCATCAGGGCATCGATGTTGAGCATGTCGGTGTCCGAAAGCGGCTCATCGAGAATGCGCGCGCGGGATAATGCGGTGTCGGCGTCGTTGATGTGGCATTCGCAGGCGGATTCAATGAAGCGCTCTGCCGAGATGTTCTGCCGCCGGGCCGCCTGTCTGATGCTGGCAGAGAGTGACTCAGACAGCGTTATCGTCAAGGGATTGTTTTCAACGACTGGCGCCATGTTTTGCTCCCTTCGCATTTTGACGGGCCGTTAATATTGCGGGCCGCCGGGGTTGATGTCGCGATTCCACAGGAGGATTCCTCCGGCCATGCTTTTAACGTTCTTGAATCCGTTTTGTCGCAGGGCTTGGGTGAATTGCATCGAGCGGCCGCCGCTTTTGCAATGCACGATGATCTCTTCCGCCTCACGGCCTTTGAGTTCGCCGAATCGGCGGGGCAATTCCTGAAGCGGCAGCAGGTCGGCGCCTTCGATGTGCGTGATCTGGTGTTCGTTGGGCAGCCTGCAATCGATAAACGTGAAATTCGTGCCAGCGTCGAGTCGGCTCTTGACCTCGCGCGGGGTGATTTCCCAATCGGGCTTGAACGCATAGCCCGGCGGCAGGCCGCGTGTGTCGAGCGATGGATCGGGCTTGGCAGCCGTGGGCGGTTGCTTCGCCTGCTGCGCTTCGCGGCGGGTTTCCTCGAGGCTTTTGGGATCGAGAATGGGCACGCCACAGAATTGTTCGTAATCGATCGGTTCGGTGATCGTCGGATTTTCGCCGCACACTGGGCAGGTCTTGTCGCGGCGGATTTTGAAGGTGCGAAACTCCATGTCCAGCGCGCTGAAGGTGCTCAGCCGGCCGATTAACGGCTTGCCGATACCGAGAATAAGCTTCAGCACTTCGTTGGCCTGCAATGTGCCAATGATGCCCGGCAACACGCCAAGCACTCCGCCTTCAGCGCAGCTCGGAACCGAGCCGGGGTCCGGCGGCTCGGGATAGAGGCAGCGATAGCATGGGCCTTTTTCGCCGGTGTCGGGGTTATTCAGATGCGGGGCAAAGACAGTGACCATGCCCTCGAAGCGAAATATGCTGCCATAGACGTTCGGCTTTTTGAGCAGCACGCAGGCATCGTTAACGCAGTATCGCGTGGGAAAATTATCGGTGCCGTCGATGATGACGTCGTATTCGCGAGACAAATCGAGAACATTTTCGGAATTGACGACGCAATGGTGCTCGCGGACGGTCACGTCGGGGTTGAGGTCTTTGAGGCGCTTAGCGGCCGCCTTGACCTTTTCCTCCCCGAGGGATGCGACGCCGAAAATAATCTGCCGCTGAAGGTTGGAAGGTGAAACAACGTCGATATCCGCCAGGCCGATCGTTCCCACGCCAGCGGCAGCGAGATAGAGGCTGATTGGCGAACCCAGGCCTCCCGTGCCAATGCACAATACCTTTGCATTGAGTAGCTTTTTCTGGCCATCGGTTCCGACTTCGGGAAGGATGAGATGGCGCTTATAACGGTTGACCTGTTCGTTGCTGAGTTGCTCGACAGGCTTCTTGGCGGAGGGGGCGGTTGCGGTGCATGTGTCGGACATCGGTCTGCGGCTGCCTTTCATTCAGAGGCATCAAAAATCTGCCAGCGGCGAAACTTCGCCGATCCAATTCGGCGAACAAACTGCAATAGGGCCTTGCCAAAATGATTGTAGCACCGTCGGGGCCGGTGGCGAAGGTGTGCCGATATTCGGACAATTCTAATTGCGCGAGACAGTAAGACCTCCCGCGGGTTGCTGTGATGCGAAACCGCGCGGATGCGATTTCACCTCCAAATCCGCCGCGTCCGCAAGAATATGATTGCTCCGGCCAACCGTTGCGGCCACAATTGGGGCGCGCTCATATCGGGAGACACAACCATGCGAACAACTCTTCTGGCCGCGGCCTCTGCTTCCCTGCTGGTTCTATTCCACACCCGCGCCGCCGATGGCCGCCCCGCCTTTGCCCCGGTGCACTTAGCGACACTTCTCGTTGAACCGCCCGCAAAGGAGGTCAACACCGTTGAAAACCTGAAAAAATCCGCCGAGGCTGGCGACGTCGGCGACATGCTCGAACTCGGGCGTCTCTATGAAGGCGGCTTGGGCGGACTGAAAGCCGATGACGCCGAAGCCGTCAAGTGGTACCGCAAATCCGCCGAAGCGGGCAACGCCGTCGCCATGCGCAATCTTGGCCTGATGTACGCCGGGGGCTACGGCGTCGATCGCGACGACCGCGAGGCCATGCGTTGGTACAACAAGTCGGCCGAAGCCGGAAACGCTCAGGCCATGCGAAATATTGGCTGGATGTACTTCAAAGGCCGGGGCGTTGATCGCGACGATGAAAAGGCCGTCGCCTGGTATCGCAAGGGGTCCGTCGCCGGCGATGCCGAATCGACCTACGAACTCGGCGCAATGTATGAGGATGGCAAGGGCGTTGCCCGCGACATGGATGAGGCGATCAAATGCTATCGTAAGGCCGCCGATGGCGGCAGCAACGCCGCGATGTACGTACTGGGCGAACTTTATCAAGATGGCAACGGCGTCAAAGCCGACGACAAGGCCGCCCTCGACTGGTTCCAGAAGGCCGCTGAAGCGGGCAATGGCACCGCCATGCGCGCTCTCGGCCAGATGTATCTCCGTGGCCAGGGCGTGGACAAAGACGACGACAACGCCATGAATTGGCTTCTGCGCTCCGCCGAAAAAGGCAACGCCAAGGCCATGCGAAACGTCGGCTGGATGTACGCCACCGGCCGCGGCGTCAAAGCCGACGACGCCGAAGCCGCGAAATGGTATCGCAAGTCCGCCGAAGCTGGCGAACCGGAGGGAATGTACGACCTCGCCGAGATGTATGAAGATGGCCGGGGCGTTGCCAAAGACGACGTCGCCGCCCTGAAGTGGTTCCGCAAATCCGCCGAGGAAGGCAGCTCCGACGGCATGCGCGTGCTGGGCTATCATTATGAAACCGGCCAAGGTATTGACCGCGACGAAACCGCTGCCATGGGGTGGTATCGCAAGTCAGCCGATCTCGGCAACCCCGGCGCCAACCGCAACATCGGCCTGATGTATCTCAACGGCCTCGGAGTTAAGCCCGACGATGCCGAGGCCCTGAAATGGTTGACAACGGCCGCCGACAAAGGCAGCGCCAATGCCATGACCGACATCGGCTGGATGCACGCCCACGGCCGCGGCGTCCCCAAAAACGCGGAGACTGCCATGACCTG
>JBBQCK010000372.1:0-3890 GCA_038318605.1 Tepidisphaerales bacterium
ATAATGCTGTGATCGTCGTCAGACACCTTGTAAACGTGACCCTTGGTTCCCTGCGTCGGGAATCTGGTCATCAATTCGCTCTTCAACTGGTCCATCTCGGTGACTGTTGCAGACAACTCCATGAAATAAGAACGAGGATAGTCTTTACGCCACATCGCCTTCACCACATGTATCTGTGGAGGCAAGGTGACGTTCCATTCCCCCTCTGCATATCCCAATAAATCTCCTTCAGCACGGCTTGGGCTAACGTCGAATTCCTGGCCGACGAATGCGTCGTGGACCATGGGTGCTATTCGCACCCCAATTACGGAAGCACCGAGAAGTGCGACGATTGCTGGTAACGCGAGATGGCCTGTAAACGGCCGGTGCTTGCGCCCGACAATCATAGCCATGAACCCAAAGAGGACCGCCAACCCTACGCAAAGCCACGCCACGAACAGTTCAAGCGGCGACACTTTTGCCTCGGGTGGCGATCCGACATAGAAAAATCCCAGCGCAGAGACAGCAGCCAAGCCGGCGGTGGTCAGCGAGCCTATCAGCAAGACCCAGTACGACCCGCAGCCGGGGGTTGCGGGCGGACTCATGCGCGATTGGTAGTCTACCGGGCTGTCCATGGCGGGTGAAGTTTAAGTTTGCAGTGCAAACGATCGAAGGCAGTCCCTCATCTAAGTTCAAACCCGACGGGCCCCTTCTTTGTCGAGATGCTCCACTTACACATCCTAGAGCTTACCGCTGATGCTCAGGAATCGTGAATAATAATCGGCGAACCTTCTCGAATGCTGTCAAAGTCGACGCGCGTACGGAAGATGTGGCCGGCTGTTCCGAGGGTTCCATAGCCGCTTTGCACCACCGCCCCGTCTTTCGCCTCTGCCGCCGCAAGCAAGTCAAAGTCGTAGGGAAATTAAAAGGGGTCGGGTATCTTTGATTGGGCGGAGCCGCTGCCGGCCGCGGGGGCGGAGGGTTGATTCCAATCCCAGTCGTGCTGCCGTTCGCTTTTGCCATTTTGGCTCTCCATACGGCCGGCCACGCTTGACGCTTTCTCGCAGAGCGTCCAATTCCGCGGCCGTCTCGGCGCGATTGACCCAGGCGTTCCACCGTGATGGTGGATCGACCGGCCATTGCGACATCGCCAGCAGCCACGCCGGCGGCCGGCGAAGACTTCGCTTGCCCAGCCCGCTCCATGGCCACTCGCCGGCCGATTGTACCCTATTGGCGCGAACGGGATTGCGCTCGACATATCGGCAGACTGTCAGGAAATGCCCATCCTGCTGGATCGGAAAACATTTGAATCGCCCCTGATACACCGGCCCCGTGCCGGCCGAGTGGCGATGGGCGTGCCAGCGCTGCGTGTGCGTCACCGTCAGCAGCCGCAGGAACTCGCTCAATTGGCCATCCTCCTTAGGCCGGAGCACCAGATGCGAGTGGGTGGGCATCAGGCAATAGGTCACGATGCAAATGGGCAGGCCGGTTCACCGTCAATCGCCCAATCGCATACGAAATCTGCGACAATTTGAAAAATATCGCAAATCATTTGACATTTTATGGATAATATTGGAAGATAGTGAAAGAAGTTGAACGGAGACGAGCGGATGGTTGCACAAGGTGTGCGGAAATTGGATCGCGGCGAGGTTGAGTCGCTGGTACGTGACGTTTTGCGCGAAAAATTGCGCGCGGGACCTGTCGCGCCGCTGGCGGCCGGTGATCGCATTGTTCGCGCGCCCAACTCAGGCGGGCCGCCGCATCCACTGGTCGTTAATGTTTCAGCGCGCCACATGCACGTCACGCAGGAGGCGTGCGAAGCGCTCTTCGGGCCGGGATCGAAGCTCACAAAGTTAAAAGACCTTTATCAGCATGGGGAATTCGCCAGCGAGCAGACCGTCACCATTGTCGGTCCGCGTCAGCGGATCATCCCCAATGTGCGCATCCTCGGGCCGACGCGCACGATGACGCAGATCGAATTGTCGTACACCGATGGAATCTATCTCGGCATCGACCTGCCGCTGCGCACCAGCGGCGATATCGACGGCACGCCGGGCGTGACTGTGCTCGGGCCGGCCGGAGCGCTGCAACTGACCAAAGGCGTCATCCGCGCGTCGCGGCATGTGCACATGTCCACCGAGGACATGGCGTATTACGGCGTGAAGGATGGCGATCACCTGAGATTGCGCGTCGAGGGTCCGTGTGGGGCGACGTTCAATAATTTACGCGTGCGCTACCACCCGAAGGTGGTGCTTGAAGTGCATATCGACACCGACGAAGGAAACGCGTGCGACCTGGATTCGGCCACGCGAATGGAATTGATCAAATAAATCCGTGCCGCGCCCGGCGAATCGGGCGCGCATACTTTTTGAGTTTAGCCTGGAGCGAACATGGCAATGGAAGCATTGGGATTGCTGGAGTGCAAGGGTCTGGTCTCCCTGATGGAGGGAACTGACGCAATGTTGAAGTCCGCGAATGTCGAGATGATCGGCTGGGACAAGGCCGGCAGCGGCATGGTCACCACCTTCGTCAAAGGCGATGTTGCGGCGGTGAAGGCGGCGGTTGACGCCGGAGCCGAAGCGGCCGGCCGGGTCGGCAGCGTCATCGCGGTTCATGTGATTCCGCGGCCGCACGATGAGCTGGTCGGCATGATGCCCAGGCGCAAGGGCGCCGCGGCGCAGCCTGTCAAGAAGTAATCCTCGTCACGCCACTGTTGGCATCTACTGGAGCAAAATCATGGCAGAGACAAACGGAAATATAATCGGTACCGCGATCGGCATGATCGAAACCAAGGGCTGGGTCGGCTCGGTCGAGGCCGCCGACGCGATGGGCAAGGCCGCCAATGTCGAGATCGTCAAGACGATCCAGATTGGCGGCGCCTTCGTCACGACGATCGTGCGCGGCGACGTGGGAAGTGTGAAGGCGGCGATCGAAGCGGGCGCCGAGGCGGCCGGCCGGGTCGGCGAACTTGTGGCGAGCCACGTCATCGCCCGGCCGCACAGCGATCTTCTGGCGGGCTTTGGCGCAGCCTGATCGATGGGCTGCTCGCTGCCTTATTGATGGTGGTCTGATGCGTCGCGGGCTGCAAGCGGGCCAGTAGCGCCAAGACACTGAAGTGATTTGATGAATGTTCTTGTCGCCAACCTCGGTTCGACCAGCTTTAAGTACAAGCTGCTGGACATGAGCGCCGAAGGCCGGGAAATCAGCCGCGGCGCATATGAGCGCATCGGCCAGGCGGGCGCTGAATACGCAACGCACGGCGCGGTTATCGACGCGATGCTGCCGGCGCTCGAGGCGCAGCCCGACGCGATCGGCTTCAAGGCTGTTCATGGCGGGCCGATCAGCGGCGCGGTGCGCGTCACCGAAGAGGTGATCGCGACGATGGAGCAGTTTGCGGATGTCGCGCCGGCGCACAACCCGCCGTACATCGCGGCGATGCGTGCGTTTCGCGAAAAACTTCCGCGCATCCCGCAGGTGGCGGCATTTGAAACCGGTTTTCACCAGACGATCCCCGTCAGCCGCCAGATTTACGCGATACCGGCCGACTGGACTGAAAAACTCGGCATCCGGCGCTACGGCTTTCATGGCGCCAGCCACGGCTATATCGCCACGCGCGCGCCGGAGCTTTCGGGCGATGCGCGGCGGATCATTTCGTGCCACCTGGGTGGATCGTGCTCGATCAGCGCGATCTTGAATGGCAAAAGCGTTGCCAACAGTTTTGGGATGACGCCTCAGACGGGGGTGTTTCACAATAACCGCGTCGGCGAGTTCGACATGTTTGCGATGCTTCGTCTCAGCCGGCATGGCGTGACGCTGGAAGAGGCGCTGCGCCGGCTTGGCAAGGAAGGGGGCCTGCTTGGCATCAGCGGCGTGTCGAATGACATGCGCGACGTTGAAAAGGCCGCCGCCGA
>JBBQCK010000373.1:0-3880 GCA_038318605.1 Tepidisphaerales bacterium
CGCACCGAACCATCGGGTAATTGAATGGATGCCATATAGTCGCTTTAATAAATTTGCACGCCCCGAACAAGGCGCAGCCCAATCGCGATATACGACACCCGCAAAGCGCGGTCAAATCAAGCGATGCATCCATCGCCCACCACATCGGCGGCCCCGTAGGACGTACTGAACGGCCCTCGTTGCCCAACAGCGAACA
This sequence comes from Tepidisphaerales bacterium, assembly GCA_038318605.1. Classification (GTDB taxonomy): domain Bacteria; phylum Planctomycetota; class Phycisphaerae; order Tepidisphaerales; family Tepidisphaeraceae; genus JBBQCK01. The sequence goes on from JBBQCK010000373.1 coordinate 197, forward strand.
CAACCCGAGGTCTTCACCGAACCGCGCCCGGACGCGCACGCAACTGATGCCCGGCGCCATCCCGCCGGCGGTTTTTTTGACTGCGATTCACGCCACGGCTATCGTCACAAACCGCTCCCCGGAGGAGTGGCAGAGTGGTCGATTGCGCCGGTCTTGAAAACCGGTGGGCCCGCGAGGGTCCCCAGGGTTCGAATCCCTGCTCCTCCGCTGTTCTTTCACGCCAAGATTGCGTCGATCTTCTTCAATTCCTCCTCGCGGAACTCCGCATTCCTGATCGCGGCGACGTTCTCCGTGATCTGGCTCGGCCGGCTGGCGCCGATCAGGGCGCTGGTCACCCGGCCGCCGCGCAGCACCCAGGCCAGCGCCATCTGCGCCAGTGATTGGCCGCGCTCTTTTGCGATATCGTTCAGCTTCCGGACGCGGTCGATCGTTTCCGGCTTCACGCTCTCGCGCCGCAGCGCCCCGGCCGGCGTGGCGGCGCGAGAATCTTCCGGGATGCCCTTCAGATACTTGTCCGTCAGCATCCCCTGTGACAACGGACAAAACGCAATCACGCCAAGCCCCAGCCGATCCGTCTGCGGCAGCAGATCCTTTTCCACGCCGCGGTTTAACATGCTATAATTCGGCTGATGAATAATCGGCACGGCCCAGTTGTGCGTCTGGCTCGTGCGGATCGCATCCATCGTCATGCCGCCGTTATACGAGCTGATGCCGGCATAGATCGCCTTGCCGCTCTTCACGGCCTGATCCAGCGCGCCCATCGTTTCTTCCAGCGGCGTATGTGGATCAGGTCGATGCGAATAAAAGATGTCCACATAATCGAGCTTGAGGCGCTTCAGCGAAGCATCAAGGCTCGCCAGCAGATATTTCCGACTCCCCCACTCACCGTACGGCCCCGCCCACATGCGATAGCCGGCCTTCGACGAGATAATCAACTCATCGCGATGCGACGAAAAATCGTCGGCGAGAATTCGCCCCACGCGATCCTCGGCCGCCCCGGCCGGCGGGCCGTAATTGTTCGCCAGATCAAAATGCGTGATGCCGCAATCAAGCGCCGTAAAAAGCATCCGCCGGCAGTTTTCATGAAACGAAGCCTCGTCGCCATGATGCTGTGAATCGGACCCCGCCCCGCCAAAGTTATGCCAGCACCCCAGACTGATGGCCGGCAGCATCAGCCCCGAATTGCCGCATCGGCGGAACCAGTTTTTGCCGGACGTTTCGTAGCGATTGTCGGCGGGTAGGTAGGAAGACATTGCATTCATTTAACGCACCGAGGGCCGCGCGACAAATCGGCAGCGCAAAAAAGACGGGTGAGGCATTTCTCGCCGGGAGGACAGATGTCGCCATCGCCTACTACTGGCGAATTTGCGGCGCATCGTCGCGATACACTGTTCGCCAGGCTTCTTCGGCGCTTCGCAGACGGCTCACCAGATCGACCTTCCCATTACGGGCTGCCCACTGAGCCGGCGTGGCGAGATATTGCGTATCGAGAAGTGTTGGATCAGCCCCGATCGCGAGGAGCATTTCGACGGCGACGCCATCGCCGTTCCAGGCCGTAAGGTGGAGCGCTGTTGTCCCAAGCCCGATACGCAATGAGGCATCGACGCCTGCTTCGCGAATCAGAACCTCGATCGCCTTTGTCTGGCCGTTGACGGCGGCGTTGTACAACGCTTCCTTCAGGGTTTGCGGACTGAGTTCCATCTGCAGGCCCGTTCGCAGCGCATCGAGTTCGCCCAGCCCGGCGGCTGCCGCGACGCCAGGCCGCGCGCCGAGCCGGCGCAGGATCGCGATGGCGTCCTGGTTGCGCTCCTGCACAGCAGCCGTCAGGGCGGCTGAGGGATTCGCTCCGCTTCGAACCAGGAGTTCCAAAAGGGGCGCGGTCAGCCCCTGCCGACGCGGAACATCCCCGGAGGCAATCAATCCGGCGGTGTAGTCCAAGTCAGCCTGCGCAGCCCCGGAAACGATAATCGCTTCGGCCATTTCGACGATATTGGTCGGGAGACTACCGGTACGCCGGGGATTTTCCGCGATGAACCAGAGCAACGCCGGCTTCGCAAAATACGGCCCGGCAAACGAACCGCTCTCCTGAGCGCGCGCAGTAGCCAGATTCGGAAATTCCTGCAGCAAGGCCGTAATTCGCGGCAGATCGCCTTTCTCGAGCGCGTCGACCGCGCTGGCGAAAACCGGGTCATCGATGCGCGGGCGATTCATTCGCTGTAAAAGTTTTAACTCGGGTGAATCCTTGTTTTCGTTAATCCGCTGGGCAAAGTCCAGCGGTGAAAGCTCGCCCTGCATTTCCTCGTCAAAGACACGGAAACGCGCCTTGGCCGATAGATCGATCCACTGTTTTGCGCCGTCCAGCAGATATTCAAGGATGGGCAATCCAGAGCCTTCGAAAATGCCGATCGCGTGAAAAATCGGGGTCTGGCCGCCAAGGCCGGCGGTGACAGATGCGCGCGCATTCACTGATGCGCCTCGCTCGACGAGCAGCCTGGCGCATTCCAGCTCGCCAAACTCCACCGCGAGGTGTAGCAATGTGGCGCCGGCGAGTGGAATCCGGCCGTAGGGCATTTGCGCGAATCGCCTGGGCATCAGCGATGGATCCTCATCGATCAATTGCGCCAACTTGGGCACGTCGCCGCGGTGAATTGCCAGCATCGGCGGCGTGACTTCGGGCGGAATGAACGCCCCGTGCGCCACCAGTATGTCGATGCAACGATGCTTCCTCGCATTCTGCCCGCGAACGTAGGTCCCCAGCAGAGCGATCATGGGAGAGGCAGGCCCGTACTTGCTGGCGATCGGCGCGAAGGCGACATCCGCGCCGTTATCGATCAGAAACTGCAGGCCGCCCGGATCGATACACTCGCATGTAACGAAAACGACAGGGCCGTAGTTCGAGCCATATTGCCCGTCAACATCGGCGCCATGTTCGACGAGCAGTTCGGCGATTTCGCGCCGGCGATCAAAGGCCAGAACAGAGCGCGCAAGCGCCAGATCGAGATCATGCTGAGTGAAGGATTCCTCCGCGAGAATTCGGCGGACCTCGCCCAAATCGCTGCGATTGGCGGCCGCCGGTAGAGGCTCTAATTGCTGTTTGACATCCTTAAGCTGCTGCGCGCCGCGCGACATGGTCTGCACGACATGCATCAACTCCGACCAGCTTTTGCATCCATATTCCTGCGCCAGCGCGTGCTGTGCCTCGGCGAGCGGGCCGCCTTCTTCGTCGCGGACGCGGCGTTTTGCCTGCTTGCGCAGATGTTCGGCTGACGGATTGACGGGCAGACGCTTGCGGGAGGTGGACATGAGGAACCTTTCCTTGGCGCCGATTGTCCGCAAAGGTCGGCAGGAAACGGTTCAAATTGTGCGTGCAACAAATTCGGCGAGGTGGGTTAAACCCTCTCCGCGGACGGGTTGCACCCTCAATACGCGACCTCGACAATATCAGGTCAAATCTTATTTGTAAAGCGATTTTTTGCGATTTGGCACGCCGGCGGATGGGATGAAGTTCCGTCCGTCCAGGCAGTTTGTCGCACATCAAATAAGAGAACCCCTCATCCTGCATTTCTGCAAGTTGAGGGGTTTCTTTGATAAAGCTGGCAGTGACCTACTTTCCCGCTGAAGCAGTATCATCGGCCCGGCGGGCTTAACGGCCGTGTTCGGGATGGGAACGGGTGTTGCCCCGCC
>JBBQCK010000374.1:0-3866 GCA_038318605.1 Tepidisphaerales bacterium
GGCCGATGCCTGCGTCGGGAATTGCGAGCCGACCCAGCGCAATTTGCCCTCGGCGGCGCGCTCGAGAAATCGCTCAGTGATTGGTTTTCGGGCGGCCGACGTCATGCCCATGCGCTTCGGGTCGCAATTGGTCAGCGCCCGCGTGTTCGACTCCGCCCACAGGCCGATCGAGCAATCGATTGTTTCCACTTCGTACTGTTGAAGCGGGCTGACATAGCTGAGTTGAGCATCAGTTGCTTCCTTGAGAAAAATTTCGCCGAGGTTGCCCGGCGTCATTTTGACGTAGGGGTGTCCGCCTGCGGCCAAAGCCTTACGATATATTTCCACCAAAAGGGGCTCTGCAACGGCATCCGAGGTGATGCGAACGATGTCACCTTTTTTTACGCCCGCCGAGTAATTCACGAGCACATCGGCCAGTTTTTCGTAGCGTGGATCGCGCATATGGTGATTGTACGTACTATTTGACTCGCTGAAATGCGGGAGCATTTCGCCTCCTGGCACCGGCCTGTAAGCGCGGGAGTGGCGTCGTGGCATGGATTTAGCTACATGAGGGCCGAGCGCGATGTCGTTTTCAAATGGAGCTTTGGATATGTGCAAACTCAAGATGTTGGGCTATGGGCTAATGGCATATGCCGGGTACCACGTTTACCTGATGTGTGACTACATGCAGCGGGATTTCAAGTCTGAGGAAGCGCGCGGCTCTGCCGGGCCGCGTAAGGCAGCAGGTTCCTCCCAGCGACGACAGGGCACCGCGGCCAACGGCGCTCGCAAGACTGCCAAGCAGCATTAAAAGTTGGCCACATCAAACGATGAGAGAAGCGGCTCGATTGTAAAATTGTTTGGCCGCGCGACCGCGCAGTTGGCTGTCGAATTCTGAACGGTTTGCAGGACAGTGCCGGTACGTTTTCTACGCGACACCATTGCGTGATAAAGCGGCGGGGCGTGAAGGGGGATTCCATCGAAAAAAACATTGGGTCGCGACATCCGCTGTTTGCGTTTTGAGGGCGCGCGGGTTAATCAAATCGCCATCGGTCCCTGGTCGGGCCGGCCCATTTTCGAAAGGTTCCCGTCATGGCTCATCCTTGCGCGATTGTCATATTCGGCGCCAGCGGCGATTTGTCGAAGCTTAAGCTTGTTCCGGCGGTCTATGAGATGTTTTCTCACGGACTGCTTCCCGATAGTTTCGTGCTGGTCGGCTACGCCCGATCCACGCACAAGGATCGCGAGAAAAAAATTCCCTGGACTGACGAGGAATACCGCAAGGATTGCTATGACGCGATCAAAGCTGCACGCGGAAAGAAAGGGGTGGATGAAAAGCTCTGGGCGAAGATGGTCAACAACATCTACTACATCGCCGGGCAATATGACTCGGCCGAGGATCATGCCCGACTAGCCAAGCGGCTATTGGAACTCGACAAGACGCACGACACCGCCGGCAATCGACTTTTTTACATCAGCACGCCGCCGGAGGCGTTTGAGCCGATCATCTCGCGCCTCGGCGAGCGTGAGGTCAGGCATGAAAACGGTCCGGGCTGGAGCCGGCTGATTATCGAAAAGCCATTCGGCACCAGCCTCGCCACCGCCAAGGCGCTGAACCAGTTGCTCTATAAGTCCTGGAAAGAGGAGCAGATCTTCCGGATCGATCATTACCTGGGCAAGGAGACGGTTCAGAATCTGATGGTGCTGCGCTTTGCCAATTCGATCTTCGAGCCGATCTGGAATTACAAATACATCGATCACATACAGATCACCGTCAGCGAAACACTCAGCGCCGACGACCGCGTCGGCTATTACGACAAGAGCGGCGCACTGCGCGACATGATCCAGAACCATATTTTCCAGCTCATGGCGCTGGTTGCGATGGAACCGCCGGCGGCGCTGGATGCGCAGAGCATTCGCGATGAGAAGGTCAAGGTTTACAAATCGATCCGGCCGCTGCGCGGGGCAAGGTTCGATCACATGGCGGTGCGTGGGCAGTATGGTCCCGGCGAATATCTCAAAAAAGGGCAAAAGGCCCCAACGAAGGGATATGCCGCCGCCGCAAAGGAGCGCGGCATTGATTCGACCGTGACCGAGACCTTTGCCGCCGTGAAACTGTACATCGACAACTGGCGCTGGAGCGGCATGCCCTTTTACATTCGCACTGGAAAATGTCTGCCGGAAAAACTCAGCGAAGTCGTGGTGCGCTTCCGCGGCGCGCCGCAGACGCTCTTTCAGAAGCAGTGCGAGACGGCGGTTTACCCCAACGATCTGATCGTGCGCATTCAGCCGGAGGAGGGATTGAGCTGGCGCCTGAACGGCAAGGTTCCTGGAGGGGCGATGAACATCAAATCAGTGGCGCTCGATTTTCTGTACAAGTCGGCCTTCAACGTCGAGGCGCCGGAGGCCTATGAGCGCCTGATCGGCGACGCAGTGGAGGGCGATCAGACGCTCTTTATTCGCGGCGACGAGGCCGAGGCCGCGTGGTCCGTGCTCGATCCGGTCGTGGATGCGTGGGCGAATGACAAATCGCCGCCGCAGCAATATCAGCCCGGCTCATGGGGCCCGAAGAAATCCTTCGACCTGATCGAAAATGACGGCCGGCGATGGATGTACAGCACCGGCGAAGTCGAGCCTGTCATCGCGTGCTCGCTTTAGTAGCTGCGGCACGACGCCGATCACGAACAGGTGTGAAACCGAGAATCCAGCAGGTTGCGCACGATCGCAACGGAATGGCGCAACGGGAAATGTGAGGTAGGGCGCTCATGTCGGCAAGTTGTCTTCCTGCTGCCTACTGGCTGATCGCGTGGTAAACTACGCCCATGAAAATTGCCGGGCATGATATCGGTGTTTGCGCTTGGTCAGTGCGGCCGAAAAACATGGCTGAGTTGGCCGAGCGGATGGGGATGCTTGGGGTGCGACATGTGCAGGTTGCGCTCTACCCGCTGGTGTTCATGGATGAAGCGGCACGTCGCGCGGAGATTCAGGCGCTGCGCACTGCCGACATTGTCATTACGGCCGGCATGGTGGGGTTTCCAACGGAACGCTACACAACCATTGCCACCATTCGCGAATCAGGAGGGTTGGCGCCAGATGCCGAATGGCCGATGCGGCGGCAGTTGATGGCGCAGGCAGGCCGCGTGGCGGCCGAGATGGGGTTGGGGCGATTATCGATGCATATCGGCTTTGTGCCCCGATCGGACAGTCCCAAGTACAAGGTGCTCGTCGAGCGCGCGCGAGAGGTCGCGGCCAGGCTGGGCGGGGAGAAAATCGATCTGCTTATGGAAAGCGGCCAAGAGCGGGCCGGCGAGCTGCTCCAGTTCATCAACGATGTCGGCGAGAAGAACCTCGGCGTCAATTTTGACCCGGCCAACATGATCTTGTACGGCGCGGGCGATCCAATCGAGGCGATAGGCGTGCTTGGCCGGCACATACGTCATGTGCATGTGAAGGATGCGACGCTATCAAGCCAGCCCGGCATCACCTGGGGTGATGAAACGCGCTTCGGCAGCGGGGAGGTGGATGCGGCGCGGTTTCTTGGTGCACTCCAGGCCATCGGCTACACCGGGCCGCTTATCATTGAACGCGAACATGGTGACGATCGGCTCGCCGATGTCTCCAAGGCGATCGCAACCCTTCAGAGCGCGGCCGAGGGCACTGGCGGGGACAGCGAGGACGAGTGACGGTGGAAGCGCAAAGACATGCAGTGCGCCTTAAACTCCGAAATCCGAAATTTGAATACCGGAAGGGAAGAGAAGCGCGACGGCGCGACATCGCCGTTGGAAATTGAAAAGTGAGGCAGCGCGAGTTTTCGTGGAACCAGCAACTTGCAACGCGTAAGTTCGAAGGAGCATGAGCGATGGAAGAGGAATCGATCAACGAACCGA
>JBBQCK010000375.1:0-3862 GCA_038318605.1 Tepidisphaerales bacterium
TGTTCAACGGGTCGTCGATCTTGGTTCCGTAATCCGAGCTTGCGAGCTTGATCTGCTGATCGACGCCATCGTTCACTCCGATGCGTGCGACCAGCATGTAGAAGATGATCAGGCACATCACGATGTCGATCAGGGGCGTCACGTTGACGTTCGCCTCCTTGATTACCGGCATGGCGTTGCGTTTCATGGGTGCTCCGGACGTTTGAGCAAAAATGCGGAATGAATTTAGTTGACGCGTGCGCCGCGGGCAGACTGTGCGAGCGCGTGTTGCAGGCGGAAGCGCGCCGTGAGCGGCCAATCAGGCCGACAACGACGGCGCTTTCCTACGGCGTGCGCCTGCTTTCCAGGGCCCCGTGCGCCTTACTGCGCGGGGATGGGGGGCGGAGCAATCGGGGCGCGCCGCGGCGCGGGAGCGCCGGTCTGGCGGGCCGGATGGGCCATGGCGCTGACGGCGGCGGGCTTGGCTTCCTGCGGCTTAATCATTAGCAGCAGTTCCTCGGCCGCCAGCGCAGCTTGCACCGTCAGGCGATCGACCATCGTGCGGAGGACGCCGAAGCACGCCAGACATGGAATTGCCAGGAGCAGGCCGAGCATGGTGTGACACAGCGCCATGGAAATACCGCCGGCCAACACGGAGGGGTCGGCCTGGCCCTTGGCGGCCTGCATCTGGCCGAAGCTGTCGATCATCCCCAGCACCGTGCCCAGCAGGCCGAGCAGAGGCCCGAGGTTTCCGATGATGTTCAGAAACTCGATTTTGCGAAACTGCTCTGCCGTTTGTTCGCCGATGGCGGTTTCCATTGCTTCCTTCATCGCGCTGAAAGAAGGCGCCCGCTTCAGCGCTGGATTGAGTGCCCGCGACACGAAGGATGGCTCGGTTTCCGTGTACTCGATGAGTTCGCGAAACTGCCGCGCCTGAATCATCTCGCGCATCTGGTTGAGCGCCATGTCAGGCATCAAGACCGAGCGGCGATTTTTGACGAATCCCTGAATGATGAGCGTCACACCCATGATCGAGCAGACCGCGATAATGCAGAACACGAAGTCAATGTGCTGCAGCATCAGGGTGAAGGGATTGATCTTCACCGCTTTGGGCGCGTCGCCGTCGGCGCCGAGGGCGATCTGCGGGGCAATCGCACACAATGCGACAACGCCAAGGAGGATGGCGAACAGAACCGGCCGGATGCGCGCGTAGCGCTGGAAGAATGAACGCATTGAAACAGCCTCTCACTTCCCACGGTGGGGAAGAGCATGGATACCACTCCACGATTCTCGATGGCTGGAGCCGATCTCACTCGCCCGCTCGAAAAGCGCTGGATGCGAGCCCGGGGGTTTCACTGTCGCGTCGTGGCTAAACCGGAACGAATCTCTGTCGCCGCCGCCGCCGCCGTTTTCCCATTTTCCGGGTCTCAGACAGTCGATGAAAATTTCGTGAAAGCCGGCGCGGCAGGCTGATGGCCGCCGCGCCGGGTTGATTGCATGTTGTGCGTGGGTATTGGTCTACATTTGTCGATGAATTTCAACGTTCGTCAGGCAGTCGAATTATCGCCCAAGTTCTTCTTCGGCGACAAACTTGAATGTTCCGCCCGAGTCGTCGGCGATCTGCTTGAGGACTTTTTCGTAGGTGTCGCCACGGCTGATGTAAGCGATGGTGCTGATGCGAACTTTTTTGTCTTTGTTTAACTCGCGGCAGCGATTGATGACGGCGTCGTTATCGACGAAATCACCATCGGTCAGCAGAAAGATCAATTCCGGCTGCTGCTGGAACGCCAGCTCGAGCGCGGGGATGGGATTTGTGGTCTGCTGAGGCGAAATGTTGCCGAGAAAATCGGCGAGTTTGTGACGGTTCTCAGAATTGACGCGGAGCAGGCCGGCGGGGCTCAGAGGGACTTTGTCCATCTTCTGCCCACGCTCATTGGTAAATTCCTGAAAGAATATGACGTTGAACTCCTGGCTGCGCTGAAGGGAATCGACCGATCGTCGAATTTCAGCGCGAAGCTGGTCGAAAGTCGTCATCATCGAGCCGGATGCATCGCAGACGTAGATGACTTTGTGTGCCCCGCCGCCGCCTTGAAACAGGCCCTTGGTCAGACCGCCGCCGCCGCCGCCGGGGACTCCGAACGGGGCGAGGGCGCCGGTCCCATCACCTGTGCCGTTGCCGCCGAGGCCATCACCTCTGCCACCGCCGGAACCGCGGCCGAAACCCGGTCCGCCGCCGGCGGTGGAGATGGTGTCGCTGGCATCGCCGCTCCCGCCGCCGGGGGCGGCCGTGGGCACCAATGCCGGTCCTTTGTTGGACGCTATGCCGGAAGAATTGGCGGGCACGTCGGGAAATTTGTTTTGCTGGGCGGCGCGGGTCGGATCGCCCGACAGGCCGGGGTTCGGCACGCCGCCATCATTGCTGTTGTCGATGGATGCACTGGCGACTGAAATCTGCTCTTTGACGGCCTTGGAGATTGCGTTTCGAACGGGCGGAAGGATCAGCAGCGCGCCGACGATGATTGCAACATGGGCGACCACGCTGGTGATGAACGGCGCGACATCCTGAATGAATGGATGCTGCCAGAAGCCGACGGGTTGTGCTACCTCGGCTTCGACGTCGGGCGGAAGCTGCTGCGGCTCGGACTGCGCGACCTGGGCTGCCATGCGCGGTGCCGGCGGCGGCGCGGATCCTGCGCCTCGCGGCTGCGGGACAGCATGTGGCGGCACTGGGCCCGAGGCCTGAGGGCGCGCTGGCTGCGGAACCTGATTACCTTGATTCGCAGGTACGGGGACAGGGCGGTCTGCCATTGCGGGTGTCTCCTGGGTGTGCGGCCAGAAGAAGCATCCTCGACGACATCCCAAGTTTCAGGCGGCCGGCAACTGGCCACCCAGGGGGGTCGGATGCTTCAGCGTGCCGGCGGAGTATATCACGTCTTCCAATAATTCACGCAATATTCTGCGCATTCGCCACACAATTTTCGCAAATGCGACTAACCTCGACCTTGGGGGGACAATGGATAGGATGATCTTTTCGCACGGAGTGATGCATGAGAATCAGGTTTGTGGTTGCAATTTTAGGCTGCGGTTCGGCTGTTTTCTGCTCGGAACTGTCCTGCAATCGGGCGGCGGATGTCCGAGTTGCCACGACAACCCAAGCCTCAAAACCTTCGGACGATGAAATCGGCCGGGCGGTTTATGTTGGCAATGAGCTTTTGCGTGACTATCGCCCGAAGTCGAGCCTGGTCACGAAGGTAACGCTGGTACCCAAGCCAAAATACCCGGCTATTGACATCCACTGCCACTGGTCGATGCAGCAGGATCCGCAGCAACTTCTCGCGGCCATGGACAAGCTGGGGGTTCAGTCGGCCATCAATCTGTCGGGCGGCTTTGGTGCGGAACTGGATGCGATGTTGGATAAATTTCACAAGGCGGCTCCCGATCGACTTTTGGTCTTCTGCAATCTGGATTTTTCACACATCGACGATCCGGATTTTCCCGAAAAGACGCGTGAATATCTGCGCGATGCGCATTCCAAAGGCGTTCGAGGGTTGAAAATCTTCAAGAACCTCGGGCTGACGGTTCGGGATAAGTCGCAGAAGCTTGTCGCGATTGACGATCCGCGGCTCGATGCAGCGTGGGCAGAGTGCGGGCGGCTGGGAATGCCGGTGCTTATCCATTCCGGCGACCCGGTCGCATTTTTCCAGCCGGCCGACAAATACAACGAGCGATGGATGCAAATTCAGCGTCACCCCGACTGGAGCTTTTACGGTCCGAAATTTCCGTCATGGGATGAAGTGATGGCGCAGCGTGACCGGATCATCGATCGGCATCCCGAGACAACGTTTATCGCAGCCCATCTTGGCGATCGAGGAGACAATCTTGC
>JBBQCK010000376.1:0-3861 GCA_038318605.1 Tepidisphaerales bacterium
TTAAAAAATCGCGTTCAAATTGCTGCAGGTAGGTAAACAGCCGTTCTTCGGTGTAGGTCGAGTTCCCCTGCTGATCGACCACGCGGCGCAGGATGTGGCGCTCGCGCACGATCTGCTCCCATTGCTTCATCTCGACGGTGCAAAACCGCCCGGTTTCCGGCCGCCAGACTTCCTCATAATTCGTCCCCGGCGCGTAGCACAATCCATCGCTGAACCCCAGATCCTGCCCGACAAAAATGATAGGATCGCAGCCAAGGTGCACGGCAAGGTAGTACGCCAGGTGCGCAACCGTCGCGCCGCTGGGCAGCCTGCCCTTGCCAAGATTCATTTCCCGCAATAGCCGGTCGGCAAGCTCGTTGCCGAGCAGAGTCACCGGCCCGGGATGAAGTGAAAAGATCGCGCCAGATGCCTTGGGCTCGGCCACCAGTTCGGTGCGGAGGTTGGCCGGAAGTTTCTCGAAAAATCGTGTGCAGATGTCGGACCAGTCGAGCGACGTGACAAACTGCGGCTCGATGCCCATGTCCACCAATGGCCGAAGCGTGGTCTGCGCCGCAATGATCACTGCTTTGCCGTCGGCGTCCTTTAGCAGGTGTTGATTCTTTCTCAACGAAGGGCCGGCCGACACGATGATCGCAGGCGCCCCGCGATATCGATTCGCCAGGCGCTCGGCGCTCGGCGCGGCGCTGTACCACCCTAGATTCGCCGCGATGTTTTCGCAGGTTCGGCGCCCATTGAGCACCAGCGTATTGATGTTGGTCTTGCAGAACGCGGAAAATTCGTCGATCCACTGGCGCTGCTGAAGATGAAAGTCGCCGTGGCGGCGCTCGCTTGGTGCGTGTGAGACGATGGCAATGCCGACGGCCGCCAACGCCGAATGTGGCATAAGGCGTGTGAAAAGATCCGCCTTATCCAATGAGTGAAAGAACAAAACGCGCCGACTGGCGAGCAGTTCGGAGAAATTGCGATCGAAAAATGCGGTCCGTAGAAGCTGAAGATCAGGCTCAAAGATACAGATGATCGCTTCGGGGCTGGCAGCGGCGTAAAGCTGTTCCACAAGATAGCCCAACGCAAACCCAAGCACGCAGATAACAGGCTTGTCGCCGAGGTCGATCGCGTCGGCCTGCGCGCGCGCCTCGGCAAGCGGGTCGTAGCGGCTGTGCAGCAGTATTTTGTTTGTCTCGTCAACCGGCGCCACCAGGGTATGCGCTCCTGATCGCGTCGGCAGCAGCGCGTATCGATCGTCGCCACTGCGTTCAAGCACGGCGGCGAATCGCGCATCGCATCCCCAGATCGCTGCGAGGTTCGCCAGAAGCGGATGATCCGCTTGCAGAACAAAGCGCCTGCTGTCGTCCGGCGCGCGGCGGGTTTCATCAGGGCAAGTTGCGGTCATGAGTCGCGGCGGCTTATGATCCCTCGCGCAGTACACCACTGCCGATGATGGCGGCAGTCCTGCTTTTGTTATCGGACCTGCCATCGAATCAACTTGAGCATCATTATGAAGAACCTGTTTTTTGAGTTCCCGTGGTGGGTGATCCTGGCAATGATCGGCGGCGGCGTGGGGATTTTCATCGCCGGCAACAATCGCCTGAACAAACTTATGCGCCTGGGCGGCATAGGCGTCGTCATCGTCGCAATCCTGCTTGGCGTAATCAGCTATGTCGGGAAGAGTGACGGCGAAATCTGCGTTCAGCGCACAAGCGATCTGGCGGCCGCCGTCGTCGCCAAGGACTGGACCAAAATGCGCGGCCTGCTCGATGGCGACCGCGTTCTATTCGGCCATTGGAGCGGCGCGGACACCATCGAAACCGGCGCCCGTATTGCCATGCTCGCCCATCCGCTGGATGACGTATCCATCGCCTCGGCGCGCTCCGAACGCCTTGCTGATGGAACCATCCGCGTCACGTTCGTCGCCCGCGGCCAGTTGTCGGGCTCCACCTCGATCACCAACTGGCAGATTGAATGGGTGAAGCTGCCGCAAGGATGGACCGTCACTCGCATCAACCCCCTGCCATCGCCGCCGCCGGTTGGCGATTACATCATCCGCCTTACGAACGGCCAGTAGCTCACCAGCGTTGATCCGACCAATGCCGTAGCCGCTCGTGGCAGGTCAGATCGAATTGCAACGGCGTCACCGTGATGTATTCATCGCGCAAAGCGGCGACATCGGTGTCCTGATCAGTCTCGCCAAGGGTGAAGACGCTGGAGTTCCAGAAATAATCGCGCCCGCGCGGATCCTGCCGGCGCTCGTATGTATCCACCCATGGCCGGGTGCATTGCCGGACCACTTTCGTGCCGGCCGGCTTTTTGCCGGGCGCCAGCGCCGGCAGGTTGATGCTGGCGCAGTCTCCCTTTTCCAGACCCGCCTCGAGCACCTGGCGAATGGTGCGTATCGCCATCCCACCGGCGGCGACGTAATCGGCGTCGATCCCAGGCTTCACATAGAGCGAAATCGCGATGGACGGCAGCCCGAGAAACGCCGCCTCTATCGCGGCCGCCACCGTGCCCGAATAAATGACGTTGATTCCGGTGTTCGCGCCGCTGTTGATGCCGCTGACGACCAGGTCGGGGGCGCGAGGCAACAAGTGCGATACCGCGAGTTTCACGCAGTCGGCCGGCCGGCCAGCAACGGCGGTTCCGGTGAATGCATCGCCGACCGTCATGCGGCTGGTCAACAGCGGCGTCGCAATGGTGATGCCGTGGCCGGCTGCGCTTTGAACGGTTTCTGGTGCGACCACAACCACATCGCCAAGCGATTTCAACTCCGCGTGCATCGCCGCCAGACCCGGGGCCATGATGCCATCGTCATTTGTCAGCAGAATGAGCATGCGCCATTACTTTACGCGCATGACACGATGGCGGGAAACATCCGGCGAACGGCGCGGCACAGCAGTCGGCGTCGCACCGCGGGCGTGTCGCTTGCCGGGGCGGCCGGCGATGCCGATGATTCCCGCCATGACCCGCCTTTCGGTGAACGTAAACAAGGTCGCGACGCTGCGCAACACGCGGCCCAATCTATCAATACCTGACATTCTGCATTGCGCGCGAATTTGTCTCGACGCCAATGCGGCGGGAATTACCGTTCATCCGCGCCCCGATCAGCGTCACATTCGCCCCGCCGACGTCGCCGATCTGTCGGCGCTGCTGTCTGAATATCCCGGCCGGGAATTGAACATTGAGGGCAACCCATTCATCGACTACATGCCCATTGTCGAGCGCCACGCGCCGGCGCAGGCTACGCTGGTTCCGGACACGACCGAGGCGTTCACGAGCGATCACGGCTGGGATCTCGCAAAGGATTCCGCCCGCCTTCACCCGATTGTCAAGACACTCAAATCCATCGGATGCCGCGTCAGCCTGTTCATGGACCCAATCGCTGACCAGATCGATCGAGCCGCCGATCTCGGCGCGGATCGCATCGAGCTGTACACCGAACCTTACGCCGCAAGGTTCGCCCGTGGCGACGCCCGCGTCGGCGATGAATATGCCGCTGCTGCCCGGCGCGCCGGATCGCTTGGCCTGGGGGTCAATGCGGGCCACGACCTGAACCTGCTCAATTTGCAGGCTTTTTTGCGGGATGTTCCAGGCGTGCTCGAAGTCTCCATTGGCCACGCTCTGATTGCTGATGCACTGGAATTTGGGCTGGCAGAGACGGTACGGCGATATATCGCCGCGTGCGTGGCATGAAGGCTGGCCGTTGCCGTCGCTCGCTTGTGAATTGAACCTGCCATCCTAAAATCGCGCGGATGATGAATCTCAGCGGCGCCTTCACCGCGATGACCACCCCCTTCAAGAACCAGAAGGTGGATGAGCTTCGCCTGCGCGACCAGATCGAATACCAGATTGCAGGTGGAATCGACGGGC
>JBBQCK010000377.1:0-3853 GCA_038318605.1 Tepidisphaerales bacterium
GCATCGTTGTTCAAACCGTACTCGGACCAGGCGATCTGCTTGCCTGCCCGGACCCGACCTACTCGCTCTATCCGGTCTTGGCAGATATCGATGAGGCGAAGCTGGTCAATGTGCCGTGGGAGGCCAATTGGTCGCTGCCGACAAAAGCGCTATTGAAGGCTGGCGCGCGGGCAATTTTTCTTGCCAACCCCAACGCCCCGAGTGGGACGTTTGTTTCGCCCGAACGCATAGCTGAACTGGCGGAAGCGTTTGAAGGCGTGCTGCTCGTTGATGAGGCCTATGTCGATTTTGCCGATGCGCATTGCATTGGATTGGTGAAGGAATGTCCGCGGCTGATTGTCTGTCGTACGCTCAGCAAGGCTTATTCGCTTGCCGGGCTGAGGTTTGGCTATGCAGTGGCGCAGCCGTCGATCATCGAACAGTTGATGAAAGTGAAGGACAGCTATAACTGCGACGCGATCAGCATCATCGCGGCCACGGCGGCGATCAAAGATCAGGCGTACGCCGCATGGACCTGGGAGCAGGTTCGTGGCGAGCGCCAGCGCCTGGCCGAAGCGCTCGAAGCGATGGACTGGGCAGTCATACCGAGTCATGCCAATTTCATATTCGCCGCTCCGCCCGGTGGCCGGGGGAAAGAAATATACCTCGGCCTGAAGCAGCAGGGGATTCTGGTGCGACATTTTGATAAACCGCACCTGCGAGACAAGGTGCGCATCACCATCGGCACGCCGCAGGAGAACAACGCGCTATTGTTAGCGCTGAAACAAATGAGCGCCGGCGAAAAGGCCGCCTGAATCGACCCTTTTGGGCTGCACGCAGTCCGCACCCGACGAACTATCATGAGCAACCCAACCCAGCCGCGAAAAGCCGATATTTCCCGCCGCACATCGGAAACATCGATCCAGTTGTCGATCGATCTCGATGGCGAGGGCAAGTCGTCGATTGAAACCTCGGTGGGTTTCTTCGATCACATGCTGACGCTTCTGTCGCGTCACTCGTTGCTCGATCTGAATGTGCGCGCGGATGGGGATTTGGATGTCGATGCGCACCACACGGTCGAAGATGTTGGACTGGTGCTTGGTCAGGCGATCGACCAGGCGCTGGGCGACAAAAAGGGCATTCAGCGCTATGGCCATGCCATCGTGCCGATGGACGAATCGCTGGCGCAGGTTGCGATCGATCTGTCGGGCCGGCCGGCGCTGGTTTATCAGGCGCCCTTCAAGGGGGATCTGATCGGCCTATTCCCGGCCGAGCTTGTGCAGGAATTTTTCAGGGCGCTTTCAAACAGCGCCCGAATGAATCTGCATGTGACGGTTCCCTACGGCGACAACAATCACCATATTTCCGAAGCGATGTTCAAGGCGCTGGCGCGGGCGCTTCGTATGGCGATCAGCATCGATCCGCGTACCAGCGGAACAATTCCAAGCACGAAGGGGGCGTTGTAGGGCGAATGGGCAGTTGCAAGTTGCAAGAGAAGTCCGAAGTCCGCAAATCCACGACTTCCTTACGCCTGCCGACTGCCTACTCCTTCCTGCCGGCTTACTACGGCAGGTTAAAAATCAGATAAGCAAACGGCGCCGCCAGCAGGGGGCTGTCGATGACGTCGAGGATGCCGCCGAAGCCGGGGATGAGCCGGCCGGAGTCCTTCACCTCGGCGTCACGTTTCATCAGGCTTTCGAGCAGGTCGCCGAGTTGGCCGATGCCGCCGATGACGATGGCAAATGCGAACGCTCGGTACCAAGTCAGATCGAGTATCCACCGCGCGCAGATTGAGCCGACGATGCCGGCCGTCAGAACGCCGAAAAATAGTCCCTCCCACGTTTTGCCTGGGCTGAGCCAGGGAATCAGTTTGTGCCGGCCGAGCGCCCGGCCGCCGAAATAGGCGCCGATATCGGTGAATTTGACGACGAGCAGGATCATCAGGATCGTCAGCGTCGAGCCGTCGAAATGCGATGAATGCTTGACGCGCAGCGCCATCAGAAACCAGCCCAGCCCGCCGAGATAGAGGGTTGCGAGAACCGTGCCGGCCATATGGTGAATCGCCTCCTGCGTCTCCTTCATCCACGCCCGACGCAATGCGGCGAACAGCATGACAAACACGATAATGAATGCCAATGAGGAGGCGGAATAGGCTTTAAATCGTTCGAACTGGGAAAGAAATGCATGGCAGACGAGTGCGCCCGAGCCGACTGCTGCGATGAAACGGTACGGCTTGATGCGCTCGGCCGCAAAGAGGTTCGCCAGTTCGATCGTCGCCAGCGGAAGGATGATCACCAGCAGCACCAATAAACCCACGCCGCCGACGCCGTAGGCCGGGCCAACCCAGAACCAGCGAATCGATCGGCCGGGGTTCGCAGATGACGCTGCGGGCCATGACGCTGCGGCCGATGCCGGTGCGGCCGAGGCCAGCGGGATCAAATTACCGCCGGCGGCGCTATCGTTTGTTTGCGCGTTTTGACCGGCGGACGCGGCGGATGCCGCCCCGATGGGCGGAGCATCCTGAAGCGAGATTGGCGCGAGGATGCGCGATTCGCTTCCCGCATTGGCGCGCAGGGCATTCCCATCCTGCGAAAAGCCAAGTGTCTGGCCTTCCCGGAGCTTCAGATCCCAGCGCAGGATCGGCCGCCGATCGCGATCGCCGGGGAGGCGCGCGTCGGCGGTGGCTTCGTAGAGCACATATCGCCCGTCGGCCGGCGCGCGGGCCATGGGAGGAAGAGGCTCGCCTGGCGCAAACTCGCCACGATTTCGACCGGCGACAATGTTGTTGCGCTGAATAACCCCGGTCGTTCGCCGCTCGACTGCGTGATCGAGCCAGAGCAAAAGGCCAAGCGCCAGCAACATCAATGGCCCGAACGTCAGACGGTTGCGAAGCGATGCTTCCATGTGGGGGCTTCCTTTTAAGCTCGCCATGCGATTGGGTCAAAAGTCGAAAATGCGGATAACGCCGTCCATAGCAGCGGACTCAAACGATCGCTTTCATGGATTTTGAATACTACGGCCGCGTATATTGCCCGCGCGACATTGATAGTGCAGTCGTGGTCGAACGCAGGAGTGGACAATCATGGTTCTGCGAGGGCTTTTCAGTTCGAGACTTGGCGCGGCATTCCTGTCGGCCGCCACTACTTCGCTTTTCGCGATATTGATCGCGATGTTCTCCGCAGATGTGATGCGGATTTATTCGCTCAGTCTTTTCATTGGCGGACCCTTTGTGATGGGGGTCATCAGCACCGCGCTCTACGGCATGTCTGCGCCTCGGACACTCGGCGCATGCATGGGCGTTGCATTTTTGGGGCTTCTGTTCATGTTCATCGGGTTTCTCGCCTTTGCGATCGAAGGCGTAGTTTGTCTTGTAATGGCTGCTCCGCTGTGGATCGCGATGACGGCCCTCGGCGTCGCCGTTGCGTGGATGTTTCATCGGCGATATTGGAGCAAGCGGACAGCCCGTGGCTTCCAAGTCATCATCCCGATCCTGCTGGTCTCGCTCCCGATCTGGACCGGTGCGGAGCGCCTCGCCCGCGTCCCTCCGCCAATCATTAGAGTCGCCACCAGTATTGAGATTGACGCGCCGCCGGAAGTTGTATGGCAATACATCGGTGCGTTTGATGACATTGCACCGCCGACGGAGCTGCTTTTTCGAGCGGGCGTTGCCTATCCGATTCGCGCGGAACTCGATGGCATGGAAGTTGGCGCGCAGCGACGATGCGTTCTTTCAACCGGCGCTCTGGTCGAAAAGGTCACGACATTGCAGCCGGGCCGAGAGCTGGCGTTTGACGTTACAATTAACCCGCCGTCAATGCGGGAGCGGAATCCATTTTACGATGTACATCCGCCGCATCTGAATGGCTATCTGGCG
>JBBQCK010000378.1:0-3844 GCA_038318605.1 Tepidisphaerales bacterium
CCCGCTCGGCGAGTGCTGGGGAACATGCACGCGAAGATTGATGAGAAAGGCCGTCAAAATGACATTGCAGAAGCTCAAAATCGGACGAGAAACGCTGGTGGTGCTACGCGAACGGGACTATAAGCGACTGCTTGCATTAGCGTCCGAACTAGAGAACGACGCCGGGGATGTCGCCGAAAGCCAAAGGCGTATGAAAGAGCCAGGCGGAGTGACTGTCGCAGAATTCAAGCGGAAGCTTGGAAAGTGACCGGCATGGGTTACGAGGTCACCATCAAGCCGTCGCCGCAGCGTGACGTTCAGGATCTATCGCGTGACGTTTAGAGTCGCGTCCTTGCCGTAATCTCCCGCTTGGAACAGAATCCGCGGCCGCGCGGCGCGATAAAATTGACCGGTAGCAAATCTACATATCGGGTCCGTATCGGAGAGTGGCTATGAATTGAATGATCGCCAACGACAAATTTTTGTTACGATCGTTGCCAATCGGCGTGAGGCTTATCGTTGATGGGTCTAAATCGGCTCGAATCGCGATTGATGGGAAACGAGGCGCAGTATGTTCAAAAAAATCTTGATCGCTTTCATCGCATTGATCGCGATTGCGGTGGGGGTCGTAGCGTTGCAACCGGGGACGTATCGCGTTGAGCGATCAAAGATCATGGCCGCGCCGCCGCAGGTGGTGTTTGAGCAGGTCAATGATTTTCATCACTGGGAGGCATGGTCGCCCTGGGCAAAGCTCGATCCGGCGGCGAAAAATTCATTTGAAGGCCCGGATTCGGGCAAGGGCGCGATTTTCCGCTGGGCTGGCAACAAAGATGTTGGCGAAGGCAGCATGACCATTCTGGAAAGTCGGCCGAACGAGTTCATTCGGCTTCAACTGGATTTCATCAAGCCTTTTAAATCGACTGCGATGGTCGAATTTAGGTTTGAGCCCCACGACGCCGGCTCGGACGTTTATTGGATCATGTCCGGCAACAAAAACTTCATCTCCAAGGCCGTCTGCATGTTCAGCAGCATGGATAAAATGGTCGGCGGTGATTTTGAGCGCGGCCTGGCAAACATGGAAAAGGCGGCGGCGACGCAGGAAGCGAAATAGGCCGGCATCGGCGGGCGGATTGCGGGCATTCCACCAACTTGACTATTCAAGGCGAAATCGAGAAACAGGCGGAGAATCAACATGGGTCAAAATTCGAAAATGTTGTCGATCGTCGGCTGGATTCTAGGCGGCCTGCCGGCGGTCTTTATGCTGGTGACCGCTGTGTGGGGACTGACCCACATGAATGGCGTGACCAAGCATATGGAAGATTACGGCTATCCGGCCGGTTCGGCGGCGGCAATTATCGTCGTGGAAATCGCTTGCGTCATTCTGTACCTCGTTCCCAATACGGCAGTGCTGGGAGCGATATTGCTGGTGGGTTATCTCGGCGGCGCGACTTCCACGCATGTGCGGGCGGGCGAACCATTTGTCATGCCGGTGGCGTTTGGTATTTTGTTCTGGATTGGGCTGTATCTGCGCGATGCGCGGGTTCGAGCTTTGGTGCCAAATCGCAAATAGACGGCGGGTGGATGCATCTTTTAATCGATTGAAAAACGGGAGCAGATCATGGCAGGCGTACGCGTATTGGTCGGCACGCGCAAGGGCGCTTTTATTTTGACATCGGATGAAATGCGTCAAAAGTGGGAGGTCGCCGGCCCGCATTTTGGCGGGTGGGAACTTTATCACCTGAAGGGTTCGCCGGTTGATCCAAACCGTATCTATGCCTCGCAAACCAGCGGATGGTTCGGCCAGCAGATTCAACGCAGCGACGACGGCGGCAAAACGTGGGCGCCCGCCGGCAACAAATTTATCTACGACGGCATACCCGGCACGCATCAATGGTACGACGGCACACCCCATCCGTGGGAGTTCAAGCGCATCTGGCATCTCGAACCATCTCTCAGCGATCCTGATACGATCTACGCAGGTGCCGAGGATGCCGCGCTGTTCAAATCAACCGACGCAGGCCAGACCTGGGCAGAACTTTCCGGCCTGCGCAAGCATGGCTCCGGACCGAAGTGGACGCCCGGCGCGGGCGGCATGTGTTTGCACACCATTCTGCTCGACCCTGAAAATCCGCAGCGCATCTTCATCGCGATCTCGGCGGCCGGCGTGTTCCGTACCGATGACGGCGGCGCGACGTGGAAGCCGATCA
Source organism: Tepidisphaerales bacterium (assembly GCA_038318605.1). Classification (GTDB taxonomy): domain Bacteria; phylum Planctomycetota; class Phycisphaerae; order Tepidisphaerales; family Tepidisphaeraceae; genus JBBQCK01. The sequence continues at coordinate 2,187 of JBBQCK010000378.1, forward strand.
ACAAGGGGCTGCGTTCGGAACACATTCCAGACGGCACCGCAGAGGTCGGCCATTGCGTGCATCGCATCGCGCTGCATCCCTCGCGGCCGAATACGCTGTTCATGCAGAAGCATTGGGACGTGATGCGCAGCGACGATGCGGGCGATTCCTGGCGCGAAGTCAGCGGAAATCTACCCACCGATTTCGGCTTTCCAATTGACGTTCATGCCCACGAGCCCGAGACGGTCTACGTCGTGCCGATCAAGAGCGACAGCGAGCACTATCCGCCGGAAGGGAAGTTGCGCGTGTATCGCAGCCGGACAGGGGGGAATGAATGGGAAGCGCTGACGCGGGGCCTGCCGCAGCAGGATTGCTATGTAAACGTGTTGCGCGATGCGATGGCGGTCGATTCGCTCGATTCGTGCGGCATCTATTTCGGCACGACCGGCGGGCAGGTCTATGCATCGGCAGATTCGGGTGACAACTGGATGCCCATCGTCCGCGATCTGCCGGCCGTGGTTGCTGTTGAGGTGCAAACGCTCAAATGATCCGCGTGATTCTTCCAACCCATCTGCGAACACTTGCCGGCACCGGCCGGGAAGTTCAGGTGGAAGCCGCAAAGCCTGTCACCGTCGATTCAATCCTCGACGCGCTTGAGACTGCGTATCCGACCCTGTGCGGAACAATCCGCGACCACGGAACGCTTAAGCGCCGGTCGCTGGTGCGGTTTTTTGCGTGCGAGGAAGATATTTCACACGAACCAACCGACGCCCGACTGCCAGAAGCTGTGGCGTCAGGCGCTGAGCCATTTTTCATTGTCGGCGCGATCGCGGGTGGATGATCTGGCACGTTCGCTCGAATGTTGACCGATTTGCCCGTGGGACCATAATTCCCGAGCGGCGTGGCTGAAAAGTCGAAACCGGGGAAGAAACGAAAGCGACTGCGCGATGATGAAGCTAGCGGCGTTTGCGGATGAAATCGGGCCGAATATCGATGACCAGATTCGGGTGATGAAGGAGAACGGCGTCACGCATTTTGAATTGCGAGGCGTAGCGGGGAAAAACGTACTCGACTTCGATGTTGAGATGCGGCAAATGGTTCGCACGAAGATCAACGACGCCGGGCTGGCGGTGGCGTCGATCGGCTCACCCATCGGCAAGGTGGCCATCGACAAGCCCTGGCAGGATCACTTTGACCGATTCAAAATTGCCGTTGAGGCGGCGTTACATTTTGGCTCGCCGCTGATCCGCGTATTCAGCTACTACCCGGCCGGCGGTGAAGGAAAGGGTGATCTTGCCCCGCTTGAGGCGGAGGTTATTCGCCGCTTTCAGGAAAAGGTCGAATATATCAAATCCATCGACGTCACATTGGTACACGAGAATGAAAAAGGGATCTTCGGTGACATCGGCACGCGCTGTCTGGCGCTGATGAAAGGGGTTGAATCGCCGAAGCTGCGGTCGGCGTTCGACTTCGCCAACTTCGTGCAGTGCGGTGACGATCCGCTGCAAAATTGGCCGATGCTCAAGCCGTATACGGCGCACATCCACATCAAGGATGCCATCGCCAAAACCGGGAAGGTCGTGCCGGCCGGTGAAGGGGATGGACACATCGCCGAAATTCTCCTGGACGCCGCGAAGAGCGGCTACGCGGGTTTTCTTTCTCTCGAGCCGCACCTAAAA
>JBBQCK010000379.1:0-3838 GCA_038318605.1 Tepidisphaerales bacterium
GCCAAAGCCCTGTTCGGGAAATCGGCCTGTCGGGTGGTTCGGCAGCGAATGGGTGTGGACGACCAGACTATTCGCGTCAAATTCGACGGTCACATTGTCGGCCACCAGCCGCTCCTGGCGAACCACCTGCCCGTCGAGGCCCATGTTGCCCACGCGCAGCCAGGCGGTGGTGTTGCCGGCAAAAGGGGCGGAATCGACGGCGTCGCGATAGATCAGGCGATCGACATTGGCGGCATCAAACAATTTCGGCGTCGGCTCTGCGCCCATTGCGGCGTAGAACCATCGACCACCAAGCGGGCGATAGGAATCGGCCGGGGCATCGGCCGGGGCGCTGGCGGGCGAATGCGCCGCCGCCCGCCGCGTCGTAGCGCCGGCCGGCTCGGTGATGCGCTCGAGTGAGAAGTCGTCCACAAGAAACTCGCCCCCGGCATCATTCCCGCGTGCGCCGGGACCAAACGGCCGCGCCGCGGAAACTTCATTCCCATTTCCAGCGTTCGCGCCCGATGCGTTTGCGGCGGCCGCGCCGCCATGCCCGAACCCGACGCTGATCTTCACCTGATCCACCTGCGGAAAAGGAAGCTCGAAATCGAGCGTATAGGTCTGCCATGCCTGCGATCCGCCGGCCTTGCCATTTCCGTTGGCCGAAAGATCGCGCCGGGCTCGCTCGATCTGCGAATAGATTTCCCTGCGCTTGGAATCGTAGGCGGTGACGCCATCCCTGCCGAAGAACGCGATGCGAATGTAAAGATCATCTTCGCCGACGATGAAGCCGGATTGCGGCAGGCCGCGGAATGAAAACCGAAACCACCGGGCCTGGGGTGCGGTGAGGCCGCGAACGGTCGTTGTGATTTCCCCGGCGCGCTCGCTGGATCGCAACGCGTAACCCATGCTCGACATCTCGCGTCGCTGATCGCCGAGGTAGCGATAGATCGCGCCGCCACTGGCCGTAAAGCCTGTAGCCTGGCCGTCGTGCTTAATCTCCAGCCGGCCGTTCACGATCAGGTTGTTGTCATCAAGCGGCGCTGATTCTTTTGCGGCCGTGGAATTTGGGGCGGGCGCAACGGGATTGGCGGCCCGGCCGCTCAAGGCCAACCAACCGCAAAGTGCCGCCGATGCGACCACGAACAATCCGGCGCATCGCGCAGAAGCAGCGTTCATGCGCCCAGTGTAACAAATTAACAGTGTAACAAATTAGCCGCCCGCGCTATTGTCCGGCCGGCGCGGTCGATGGGCCAGGCGGAAGATGCAGCGATTTTGACGTAGCCGGCACAGATTGCGCTTGACCAGCCGCGGAAGGGGAACCCTCCCCCAGCACCGCCGTGTAAAACCCGCGATTCAGGGTCGCGCGGGCGCGGGCGTCTGCGGCCTCAGCGTTTTTATGCGCTTCGGCGATTGCCATGTCGCTGGCTGGCACATTGGCTGCCCGATCGAAAAACCCCTGTAGGCGCAGCGACCGCTTCGCCGCGGCGATCGTCTGGGCCCACGGCGCGGTGACATCGCCATCTTGCTTGCTGCTTAGGTTGGGTTGCCCAGTTCGCTCATCCATCCGCCCGCCGCCGGTTGCCAGCCGCGCTGGCAACGGAATGATCGCAAGCGCGTTGGCTGTGTCCATCTCGCCGGCAGGGTCAAAGAGGCCGGGCGTTTGAAGATGCGCGATGGCGGCCTCACGCGTGAGAATCAATGGCTCGGCCAGCCCACGCCGCAGCAGTGCATAGTGCGCCGACGGAACGTCATCCATCGCGGCCTGCGCTTCGGCGATCGAGTGTGCCAGCGTGATGCGCGGCGGCGCTGCACCCGAAGGCTCCATGCGATCCCAAAGTTTCAGGGCGATATCGGCCGGCGGCTTTCCGCCATCTGGCGCAACGGCGCCGGCGGGGCCGATTGAAAGTTCGATCGAGGTAGCAGATGGGTTGGTGTTGTCTGCATTACCTGGTGGATGCAGTTGGAGCGTTGCGGAATGGCTTGCCTCGAGGGCGGCCCCCGACTTACCGAAAGACGGGGTGAATGTGGTCGCGCCGACGTTCAAAATTTGCCCAGAAGTTGCGGGAACAGGTTCGCAGGTATCGGGCAAGCCGGTGGCGTTGCGGGCGTTTGCGGACGTTGGGCCAGCGGCGCTGGCGGGGTTGTCCATCGAGTTGTTGGCGGGGTTGTTCTTTGAAGTGTCGGCGATCGGCGGGTGAGGTGCGCGCTGTTTTGCAGCGCCCTTGGGCATATGCGGCGGGGAGAGCTTGTGTTGGTGGCGCGATGCTGCGGATTTGTCATCCACGGCAACGGCAGGCGCGGTTGTCACGGTGATGGCGACGGGTTGATCGGTCGGCGATTGCGCTTTGTCTTTGGCGCAACCGACTGTGAACTGTACACCCACTAAAAACGCCGCCAGGCGCCCGGCGCGAATGGAGCGAGAAGTGCCGGCTCCGATGCTGAATTCAGCCGCCATAGTCAGGCGCCAACGTTGTTGAAACATTCGAGACATTCATGCCCTCCAGCATGGACTTCAACGAATATCCGCCACGCCATCGGCTTTAGCGGGCCGCGAGGCAGGCGTATTTCCCCGGCCGGCGTTCGCAAGCGGATGAGGGTCATACCAAGCCGTCAATACGAACCGCGCGTTGCGGGCCGACGCGATCGACTTTTCCACGACCACGCGATTGGGGCTGCCGCCGCTCAGCATCGCTCGCATCTGTTCGGGCAGCCCTTCATATTCGATGGCCGTGGCGCAGCGATCCATCAGTCGGCCGGAAATTTGTGCTGAATCGACGGGAGCAAGTTTTCGGAGCAAGTCGGCCACCGCCACGTGGTCTGCGTCTGCCTTGAAGCGTTCTGCGGCATACTGGTAGTCGGCTCCAAGCACCAGCCGACCATCCGGTTCGGATTGGGCGGTGACGATCACATCAAATCCGAGCAGCCGCGAAAGCTGTGCATAGCGCGCCTGGGCTGCGGCGTTCTTGGGCATCTGAGAAAAACAGCGCTGGGCGTCGAACCAGAGCGCCACCGGCCCTTCGCCCGAAAGCGCGCGTGCCGGCAATTGCGCCGCCGGCAGTTGCGCCACCGACGGCGCGGCCCCGGCGTCATCTGGTTTGGCGAGGCAGGCGCGCATTTCACCTTCGAGTGTCGGATTGGCGGCATCGCCTTCGATCTCCAGCAGCACAATTGCTTCTGTATCAGTCAGGCCGTAGGTGATGAAGCCGCCGCGCGGATCGAGATATCGCCCGCGCCCAAAGCGAATCATCGAACGCAGATCGTGCCGGGCCGCTTCGCCAATGCCACGGGCGGCCGGTGATGTTGTCGGTAGTCCGCCAGACGATCCACCGGTCGATGCCGTTGCGCCTCCCAGAAGCGAGACGCTGATCGAATCAACCAGCCGGCCAAGCCCCATCTCCGCCGCCGGCCGATCCTTCACCCGCGCGATCAACCCGACGATAAGTGTCGGATGATCGCTCTGTGAGCGCTTTGCACCGGGATATTTCATGAAGGCGTACAGGTTTGAATCGACATCAATCCCGGCGGCCGGCAATGCGTCCAGCGCCGTCGGAAGCGTTGCGCCGCACGACTGTTTCAACAGATCCTGCAGCCGCACCAGACCCGACTGATCGCCGCCGCGCACCGTCAACACGGCAAAACTGTCGCCGGGAATAAATGCTGCATGGGCGGTGCGGCTTTGCTCGCGAGAATGCTTCACGATGAGTGCGCCGCCGGCCGCGCATAACGTCACAAGCGCCAAACCCGCGCCTGCCAATCGCCATCGCCGCCAAGCCGCGCCGGCCGGCCGGCGCGAGCCCGCGGCGTCGCGGGCGGGATCCCTTTCGCCTGAAACCGAAGAAGCCGCTTTCCCAGCCAC
>JBBQCK010000380.1:0-3827 GCA_038318605.1 Tepidisphaerales bacterium
GCGGCACCCAAAATCGTTAGGTTGCTCCCATGCAGCGAGGGGTTTGTATGACCACTCTTTCGGCCGCACGCAGTCGCGGCGCGTTTTACGACCGATGAACTTTGCGACGCGGATTTTTAGCCGTGTCGTCGATTGAGCTGACTTAAAAAGGCGCTGGCCGCGCTTGCGGGCGGGCCGTTGCGCGGACAAAAAAGAAATCAGGCGACCGATGCTTTCGACTCAAACTCCTGTCTCGCGCGAAGGGGCGCTGCGCGATGTGGTCAGCAGACAAATTGTTCCGGCCGGACGTGATCTCACAGTCCGCGAACCCCAGCCCCGCGAACCGCTGGGCGCCCGCCCGCGAACCTCTGACTCCGTACCGGTGGATCCGGCGGTCTGGCGCAGCATCATCGACATCGTCCGCACCCAGCATCCGGGCCTCCATCGCGTCTGGTTTGACCAGATGGCGGCGCGCATGCTGCCAAATGGCGTGATACAGGTCGAGGTGGCATCCGGCGCGCAGCTCAATTTTTGCCAAAACCAGTGTCAGCAGCCTTTTATCGCCGCCGCCCAGCAGGCGACCGGCCGACTTGTCGCTGTGGGCTTTTACTGCGAGCCAGCGCTGCATGGCGGCGTTTTTAACGCGGGCGATGCGCCGCTACCGCTCAATCCAGATTACGTCTTTGAAAATTTTGTCTCAGGTCCCTGCAATCGGCTGCCTCATGCGGCCTGCGTTGCGGTGGCCGAGCAGCCGGGCAAGAGATACAACCCGCTGTTCATTCACGGCGACGTGGGGCTTGGCAAATCGCACCTGCTCCAGGCCGTTTGCCAAAGCGTCCTCGAACGGGATCCCGGCAAGCGCATCTTGTATCTTTCGTGCGATTCATTCATCAATCAGTTCATCACCGCCATCGAAAACGGCGACATGAACACGTTCCGCTTCCGATATCGCCACGTCGATATTCTTGTGATCGATGACATCCATTTTCTCGCCGGGCGCGACCGCACGCAGGAGGAGTTTTTCCACACGTTCAACACGTTGTACCAACTGCACAAGCAGATCATCCTCAGCGCCGACTGCCCGCCCAGCGAAATTCCCGAGCTTGAGGAGCGACTCGTGTCGCGATTTAACTGGGGCCTGGTCGCACGGATCGAAAAGCCATGCTTTGAGATGCGCGTGGCGATCCTTCAGAAAAAAGCGCGCTTGCGGGGCATGACACTGCCGGACGATGTGGTCTGCTATGTGGCGGCCAAGGTTGAAAACAACACCCGTGAGCTTGAAGGCGCGATCACCAAAATTCAGGGCATGGCTATGCTGCAGGCGACGCAGCCGCACACCGGCGCGACAAACGGCTTGGAACCGGTGGTGATCGACCTCGAACTCGCCCGCGCCGCCCTCGGCGAAAGCGCGGCCGCCGGCCAGAAACTGATCACGATCCAGCAGATACTCGATGCGGTCACGAAGTATTACAGCGTTCGGGTTTCCGACCTACAAAGTAAAAAGCGTCACAAATCAATTGCATTTCCCCGTCAGGTATGCATGTACCTCGCTCGCAGGGTCACGCGCTATAGTCTTGAGGAGATCGGCGGCTACTTCGGCGGCCGGGACCATACGACTGTCATGCATGCCGTCCGCACCATCACGGAACAAATCGCATCAAATGCCGACGTCGGCGGCCAGATCACCCAGCTTGAGGGCAAGATCGGCGCGGTATGAGCCGACGAAAATCGCTTATGGCAAACGTTCCCGCGAAATCGTGAACGCTACACCTACTAAATGATAATGCGCGATTCGTGAATTGCCGCGCGGTCTTCCAAGACCGCACATGCAGCCCGCGGCGCTGCGTATTTGGCGGGGAATCGGGCACAGCCATTGAGAAAATTCAATTGCCGCTGGTCATGTGATTGATCGTCATCCGGCCAGGCTTTGGGGACTCCATCGACCGATCGTGGAAGTTGTGGCAGCTCATGCACTCTGCGCCGGCGCCGCGCTGTGTTGGCGTGTCGGGGGTGTGGCATTTGACGCAACTGTCGATCGCCGGCTGCAGCAGGGCCTCTGTTTCATTTTTGAGTGCCGGATAGTGCGCCGAGGCGGTTTTGTGGTCCACCTTCACTTCGCCGTGGCATTCCATGCAACTGAGATTGCGATGGGCGTCGTGATCGAAGCTGCTGTGAGCGAAAAATCGCCGCGGTGTGCTGGTGATGACCGTCGGCAGCGTCTGCAGGAGACGAGTTGGTGACGGCTTTTTCGCCGTTCTGTCGCCGCCCTCGCCGGCGGGTGCGTTCATTGCGGACGCGGTTACCCCATCGAGCGTGTGGCACTTGGCGCAACTGTTGGCCATGCCGTAGGCGGTGTAAAGCTCGATCACTTCGGGTTGTTTGCCGGCGTCGGCATTGAGATCGACATTTTTTGCCTCGAGCGCGGTTTTGAGCGCCTCGGCCGCTGGGTATTCCGGCTTGTCCATCGAATCGAGAAACCAGTTGGTGGCATCGTCGCCCAGTTTTCCCATTAATTCCGCGCCGCCGGCGGCCAATGCGGTACGCACGACCGGCATCTGCGCATGCGGGAGGTTGGCCGCCCCAGCTGCTGGCGTGAGGGTATGACATGCCGCGCAATGTTCCTCATAGCTCACCGGCTGCATATATCGCCCATCGACGGCGGGCGAAGCCAGTGCGGGCGCGGTCTTGGCATTCGCCAGCGGCGGCTTGCGGTCGCCCGGCGCATTCAGATATGCATTGTGCGCCGAAGTCGTATGGCAAAGAGCGCAGCTCTGCGAAAGATTTGGATCGTCCGGGCCACTGATCGTGCCGACGCCGGGGACCTCCAGCTTGGCGGCCGTGAAGTGCTTCACGTGGTTGAATCTCAGCCGCGTGCGATCGTATAGCCGCTTTTTACCATCCGGATCGGTGCGCTGTTCAACCGGCCCGATATAGTTTGCTGAATTGGCGCCAAACGCGGGATGCGAATCGAGGCCGAATGCCTTGACCACATTCTGAACCGCCGGCGTGGCGCGCGAGTGGGCGGCCAGATTCTCATGGCACATCGTACAATGCTGGTTGTCAATCGCCGCCAGCTCGGCGTGGCCGCGATGTTCAACGTGGCAGCTTGCGCAGTTGGCCGCCATCGCCGGGTGGTTGGTTGAGTCCAGCGAGACAAATGTCGACTGATTGGGATGATGCAGCGATCCCTCATGGCATTTCGAGCATGCGGCATCGGATACGCGCTGATTGATGCCACCCTTGCCGTCGCCGTCGTGGCATGCGGTGCAATTCTGCTCAAACATGGCATGCGCCGCCGAGACATGCCCGGGGTTGTATACCGCGCCGCCATGCCGCGCATAGGCGGTCACATACGCGCCCGCGCCCAAAAGGCACAACAGCGCCAACACCCATTTACCTGTACGGAAAGGGTGCGGCCGCTTGAAGTAATCAAGCTTGATGCGCCGGGCGATCTGCTTGGTCGTGCGTAGCTGGGCCATGAGAATAGTCAGCAGTTGGCAAGTCGGCGGAATGTCAGGCTGCCGGAGTTATTTCGATTTTCCGGCTCTATAGTTGTTCAATCGGCCCAGCGCGTCGTAAGCGGCATATTTATAAACGTCGCTGAGGGTTGGATAGTTGAAAACCGTATTGATGAAATAGTCGATGCCGCCGCCGAATTGCATGCATGCCATGCCGATGTGAACGAGTTCGCTGGCGATTTCGCCGATGACGTGGCAGCCGAGCAGCTTTCCTTCGGGTGCGCTGAAGATGAGTTTTACCATGCCACCGGTGTCGCCGATGATCTGCCCGCGCGCGTGGTCGGAAAACTTGCTCCGGCCGACGACATATTTCACGCCGTTCTTCTCGCA
>JBBQCK010000381.1:0-3816 GCA_038318605.1 Tepidisphaerales bacterium
CAGACATATTTTCGACAATCGTGCTGGCGAAAAGCGAATCGTTGTGCAGGCAATAAATCTTGCGCCACCGCAACTGGCGGGCATCCTCACCGACATACATCCACGTTTCATCATCGCGCTTTTCGACGTGGCCTGCGGGAACCACGTCCAACGCCCCCAAGGCGCGCACGCACAGACGGGCTGGGGCGAAGTTCGGCGCCCCGTCGCCCGAAGGGCCGAACCAGATCACATCGCCATTATTTGGATCGATCACCAGGCGCAGGTGGCGGTTGGCAAGTTGGTAGCCGCCGTCGGCCATGGTCGCTATGGCCGGGCCCGGCAGGTCGAGCGCATACGGGTCGCGCGGCCGGACGGATTCGCTCGACGAGCAGCCGGCAACGCATGCCGTCAGCACGAGGATGCAACCCGCTCCGCGGGCAATGCCGATCGGGCGGCGTCGCCACTGCGCCGCCATTAATTCAAATATCAGTCCGCGCATTGTGGAATAAAATAACGCAATTGAAGCAAATCCAGCAACTCTGCCAGCGCCGCGCGAGCGACGGGCGGCAGATCGTCATCGCGGGTGGCGGCGCGGGCCGCACCGAGAAATTCATCGACAAGCCGCCGGCTCTGATCGATCGCGCCGGCCGCCAGAAGCTGACATCGCACCCCCTCAGCGAGGGCAACGGCATGGCCGTTCGCGGATGCGATCGCGGTGAAATCGCGATCGAAACGATTGCGTTGTCGCGGCGACATCCCACGCCGCGCGCGAATGAGTGTCAGCGTGCGCTTCTGCTGCACCAAATCGCATCCTTCGCTGGCGGGCGCATGCAAATCGAGAATATCGTTCTGAATCTGATATGCCTGGCCGATCGCCTGTGCAAAGCGCGACAACGCAGCGGCCGCGTTGTCGTCCAGCCCCGCCATCAGCGCGCCGCTGAGGATCGGACCTTCGAACGTATAGGCTGCGGTCTTCCAGTGATATTCGCGCAAAAGCGTTTCCTGGCAGACCTCGTCGAGCGGAATATTGGATTGATGGATGTCCATCGCCTGCCCCATGCCCGTGGTGCAGGTAATTCGGCTGAAAAGCCGGAGCAGCCTGCGATAGAGTGAAGGCGAAACCTCGAGGTCATGAAAAATCTGGACCGCCCGACCAAAAAGCAGATCACCCGCGACAATCGCCAGATTGCGTCCAATCGGCCGGCCGATCGCGGCAAATTGCGCATCGAGTTCGCCATGCAGCGTCGCGCCCCCACGCCGGCTGGCGGCGTTGTCAATCAAATCATCATGGACGAGCAGAAATGCGTGAAACAACTCCCATGCGCAGGCGATGTCGATGACAGTATCGCTAGCGGCGTTTTTATCGGACGCAGTTGCGTTGTACGCCCAAATGCAGAGTTGCGGCCGAAGTCGTTTGCCCCCCAGCATTACGAAATTGCGAATCGAATGTCCGACATGCACCAGGTCTGGCGCGTCCCACCGCCCGGCCAAAATGTCGTTTAGTCGCTGTTCGACGCGAGATGCGTCGGTAGTCGAAATGAGATTCACGCAGTCATCCTTCCCGATCAACCGCGGAATTGTTGGTAGCGCCGGACCGGAATTCAAGCCGGCCCGCGCACGGTTGTGCGTGGGCCGGCCGAATGCGCGATTTTTGAGCCATATGTGTCGATCGCCGCTGCGGCTTTCAAATGTTTCGACATTGAACGCCAAGTCCGGCGTACGAAATTGGCTCCGCCGGAAAGAGCGATCCGGCGTCAGATGCCGGGTCAGGCGCGATTAACCAGCGAAATTATGAGGAAAATCACCGCCAGCACGAGGAAAACGAACAGCAGCGTCCGGCCAATTCCCGCGCTCATTCCCGCTACACCGCGTGCGCCAAGAGCATAGGCGACCAAGGCGATAACGAAGAAAATGATCGCGATGTACAGCAGGCCGCCAATGTCAGCCAATGGCATTGTGGCAAGAAGTGTTGTCAACATGAAGACTCCTCTGAGTTGTTATGGAGCCGCGGTCGATCCGGCCTCGTGCGTGCAGGCATCGACCTGCTGTCAACTCGCGTGAGGCCGGATGGCTCCATGGAGCAGCATTCAACAAATGCCGTGCCAAACTTGCCTTCCGAGGGAGGAGTGCAATCGATTTAGGGCGCACTTGCCCAGCCAATCGTTGCAGCGACCCCCATCGCCAACTCCCGATCGCTGGATTGCAGAAAGATCAATCGATCACGGGATTCATCGTGCAACGCCAGCGTGTGAAGGCGCGCGGGATGTTGTCGCGCTAGCGCGAAGCGTAGTTTTCGTGAAGACTGGCCGCAGACGCCGACGAAGCGCCGGTTTTGGGTAGCTTCGATCTCAACGGTTTCGGCCTCGCCTTCGGCGCGATAATGTTTGCGGCGGGCGGCCTCCTGCACGCGCAGCCAGCGCTCGATCGGCTTTTCGTCCAGCTTGCGCGACGCAAGGGCAAGTTGCCGCACGATGAGCCGCGCGCGGTGGCCGGCGATTTTGCCGGCGAAATCAAACGTCAGATCGCCGGCATTGAGCTGGTGGCGCAGGAGCTTCAAGCCGGGTGGGACGATGCACGACAGGCCGAAAATCGACCATGGCATCGGCTGCTTGATGTCGAGGTCCATCAGTTCTGGCACGAGCGATTGTTCGAGCGCGCGCTCGCCTGCGCGATTTTCGTACACCAGCTCGACGCCGCGGCTTGAGAGTTTGGAAAATGCAACGAAGACATCGCGGCCCGGCGGGTCGGGATCGACATAAAGCAGCGAACCAGCGAAATCCGGCGCTCCGACGCCCGGGCGTGCGGCTTCGGCCGCGAGTTTGCCCATCTCTTTTCGCAGCGCCAGCGATGCCCAGGCTCCCGGATCGAATTTTCGACGTTGCTTCAACCGGCGCCAGCGAATACCCAGCCGCAGTCGCTGCAGGTCCGCCAGAACCAGCCCCCCCTGCTCGTGGTCCCCCTCAATTTTTACGGGGTTCCAGCGCGGCGGAAGCATCAGCCGCCACCCCTGCCAGACCAGCGCCTCGCGCGCGGGTTTTTCAGTACGTTTGGACATGAATGCATTAAGCGAACGAATCGTGAGTGCCAGTGACCGGCGTTCTTAAACAACGGAATCAAAACTTGTGCGCGGCAATCATGGCCCCAATCGAAACCATTGCGATGCCAATCCAGTTTGGCCAGGCCGGTGGGACTTCTCGCAGGATGAGAATGGCAAGCAGGATGCTCAACGGCATGCTGAGCTTGTCGATCGGGCCGACCTTTGCCACATCTCCGAGACTAAGCGCGCGAAAGTAAAACAGCCATGACGCGCCGCCCGCGATGCCCGCCAAGGCGCTCATCAGATACGCCTTGCCGTGTACAGAGCCGATTTTCGACCAGCTCCCGATCGCCGTGCATACGATAATCACGAATATTGCCTGCGCGACGCTTCGCAGGCCGGTTGCGACATCGGAATCGACATCTTTCATGCCGATTTTGCCGAATATGGCGACAAACGACGCGCATGCCGCCGACAGTAATGCGTAGATCAGCCAGAGGTTCATGGCGGGGATTATCACCTGCCAGACGCGGGATGTTAAGGTGGATGTATGAGCGGCAACGTTCAATGCGGTGTCTGTCAGGCGGAAATGCCTCGCCGCGCGCGATATTGTCCCCGCTGCGGCGCCGCACGCGATGCCTCGGCCACGCCCGGCGATCAGCGAACATCGAAACAGGCGCGCCGCGACGTGATTCTGGGTTGGGTGTTCTTTGTCGGCGGCGTGGCACTGATCGCATTGTTCCTGTTTTCGCGACATTCGTTCGCGTCTGGCCTGCGAAGTTGTGCGGCATTGCTGATCG
>JBBQCK010000382.1:0-3809 GCA_038318605.1 Tepidisphaerales bacterium
GAATCTGCTTGTTGTTGGGCGACGCCGCCATCGCGCCGGCGTATGCGAGCATGCCGGCCGGCGCCTGGCGCTGGCGAAACAGGACGATCGCCAGATTGTTCAGTGTCGGCCCATGCTCAGGCAGGGCTGTTTTCAATGCCTCGAGCGTGCGGCGCGCCTCGGGGATGCGTTCCGTGCGAAGATACAAATAGCCGCGCAGATACAAAGCCGAAACATTTGCCGAATCATCAGCCAGCGCCTGCGTCAGCAGTGGATCGGCTTCCTTGAAGCGGTTGTCGCGCATGAGCTGCCGCGCCTGATCGATGTGCGACATCACCTGCGCCATGAGCTTTGAATGCTCCTCGGCGGTGATCCATTTGCCGGATGATTTGACCAGCCCGCGGTCCAGGCGATCCTGCCAGATTGCAAGCTCTTTTTTTGCATCCGCGGTGGTGGGGGCGTCTGGATGCTGATCGATGAATGCGTGCAGGCGCTCGACGGCTTGCACTGGATCGGTCGTCGCTTCAAGCGTCCGCCGCAGCGGTGAGAGGGCGGCCATCGGCTCGTCGTGAGCATCGGCCGACGCGCCAAGCTGAAAGCTCTTGACGTCTGCCGAAAGTACGGTGATGGTTTTGCCCGAGCGATCGGTAATGGAATATCCATCACCCGTCCGCCGAACGTCGCCGACGATGGCGGTGCCATCCTTCAAAACGACGGTGTCGGCCCGCGCCGCCATCGACGTGGCGGCCAGCATCAGCAATGCAATGCGCGGGATGAAGGAGCGCACCATCGATTCCTTTCAAGCGGCCTGGCCGGCGGCAAAATGCCGTGGCCCGATAAGCATAGACCACTGTAGCCCGCGAGGGTTTGTCGATCCAATGTTATTTGCAGCACGATGAAGGCGATGGGCGCGCAATGGGGCGTTCAATGGGATATCGCGGCGGCCACCGCAATAACCCAAGCGCAGGCGAAATCGTGGCAAAAGGCGGGCCGGCGTCCGATAGCATCGGGCATGGATCGCGGTGGGTAGGGTGGCTGGCCCGGCCGGGGTTGGCCGGCCGATATTGCCCGGCGGATGCCGTCCAAACTCCAAAGCCAGCTTCGCGGCAGGGCATTGTTGTCGCGAATCGACTACCACGCGATCACTGCGCTGATGAAAGCCCGCCACGCAATCCGCGTGCGCCGCTGGAGGCGAACAATGAGCGGCTGCGCCTGGCGCGTATCGTTCTCCGATGGCCGGCAGATCAATTGGATTGAGGCGCCGCGCCCGAGAACGCCCATCAGCCTGGCGGTCTTTCTGCACGAGATTGGCCATCATGTCATCGGCTTCGATGACCAGCGCCTGCGCTGCGAGGAGGAGTATCGCGCCTGGCGCTGGGCGCTGAATCGCATGCGTGAACTGAAGATCACGCCGGATGCGCGCGTTTTGGATCGGGTGGATCGGTCGTTGCAATACGCCGTCGAGCAGGCACTTCGGCGCGGGGGCGCGAAGCTCCCAGCGGCGCTGGAGCGATATGCGCCCAAGGCGGCGTGATTGGGAATCGACAGTCCGATTTCCATGGTTGCCGCACCTGCGCGGCCGAGTTGTGAGCGCTATAATCGCGGCGCGAAGCGAATTTGGCCGCCTCGGCCGCCGCGACAATGGAACTACCGACCTTATCCATACCTGCGAGTTGTCCAACAGATGCATCGAAGCGCGCGGGATGCGCCTGGTGCGATTCGGCGCGCAGGCGTGTGCGCACAAACGATCATCGAGCGGCCTCCTGGCGGCGTGCAGGCTCGGGCGAATACGCCGAACTGGCGATAGCGGGATTGGGCGGCGTGTTTCTGCTGGGCGGGTCGATCGTGCATTGGACTCATGGGCCGGTCTGGCTGCGGCTGGCGCTGTTGGCGGTCAGCTATCTGCTTTGCGGACAGAGCACGTTTTTCGAGACCGTAAAGACGCTGCGGGAGTTTCGTTTTGATATTGATGTGCTGATGTTCGCCGCCGCTTTTGGGGCGGCCGCCCTGGGACATTTTGAGGAGGGGGCGCTGCTGCTGTTTTTGTTCGCGCTGGGCGGAGCGGGCGAAAATCTGGCGATGGGCAAGGCGCGACAGGCGATCGGCGCACTGGCGAAGCTCGCGCCTGAAACCGCGACTCTGCGCGCGGCTGATGGAACAGAGCGCGAAGTACGGGTCGAGTCGCTGGGGGTGGGTGACCGCATTGTCGTCAGGCCGTTCGATCGCATGCCGGCCGACGGAGTTGTCGCCGAAGGCGCCAGCGCGGTCGATCAATCGCCGATCACGGGTGAATCGACACCGATTGAAAAAATCGCGGGGGCCGTTGTGTATGCCGGCACGATCAATGGCGAAGGATTGCTGCTGGTCGAGGTGAGCCGCGCCGCCTCGGAATCGACATTGGCGAAGATCGTGCGGATGGTCGCTGAAGCGCAGGCGCAGCGCTCGCCGACCGAGGAATTCACCCAGCGCGTTGAGCGGTGGTATGTGCCACTGGTGTTGGTGCTGACGGCGGCGCTGATTGTCGTTGGACCGCTGTCGGGAATCATGCCGCGCCAGGAAGGAGGCAAGTGGGCGGGGTGGTTTTACCAGGCGATGGCTTTCCTGACGGCCGCCTCGCCTTGCGCGCTGGCGATTGGCACGCCGGCGGCTGTCCTGAGCGGTATCGCCCGTGCGGCGCGGCTGGGCGTGCTGGTGAAAGGAGGCGCGCACCTCGAGAGCCTCGGGCGAGTTCGCGCGATCGCCTTTGACAAGACTGGCACACTGACGCAGGGCCGCCCGGCCGTCACGGACGTTGTCGCGATCGATGCTGGGGATGCGGACGAGGCGTTGTTGTTGGCGGCTGCCGTGGAGCGAGGAAGCTCGCATCCGTTGGCCGAGGCGATTGTCGCCCATGCCAATGGACGCGACGCCACGATGTCGGTTGAGCAGATCGAACAGGTCAGCGGCATGGGGATGCGGGCGATGCGGGCCGGCCAGCGCGTGCTGGTGGGAAACTGGAAGATGATGCGCACGCTGGCGGGCGGCGAGAAGCTGGAACGCATCAGCGGCGAACTGGCGTCGGCCGGTAAAAGCGTTGTAGCGGTGGCGCTGGATGAAAAATGCATCGCGGCCATTGCGCTGGCGGATCAGCCCCGACCAAACGCGGTCGGCGCGCTGGCCGCACTGAAACGCGCCGGCATAGAGCACACCATCATGCTGAGTGGCGACGATCCGCGTGTGGTGGAGACCGTGGCGCGCTCACTTGGCGTGGACGAACATTTCGGCGGCCTGCTACCCAGGGAAAAGCTCGAACGCATCGGCGAACTGCAAAAGCGTTACGGCGATGTGGCGATGGTGGGCGACGGTGTGAACGACGCGCCGGCGCTGGCGAGCGCTTCCGTTGGCATCGCCATGGGCGGTGCTGGCACGGATGTGGCGCTTGAGACAGCAGACGTCGCCCTGATGGCCGACGATCTGGAAAAACTACCGCAGGCGATCGGCCTGTCGCGATTCAGCCGGCGCATCATCCGCCAGAATCTGACGATCGCATTGGGTGTAATCGCGGTGCTTGCACCGCTGGCGGCGATGGGCTTTGCGTGGCTCGGCGTCGCGGTCTTGTTTCACGAGGGATCGACGGTCGTGGTGGTGCTCAACTCGATGCGGATTTTGGCGTGGCGGCCAGAGCGAGCTGACAGGATTTGAATGACCACAACAAAGCAGTGATCCCCGATCCGGCCGGCGTTGGCAGATCGGGGATCACGGGTGATTTTTCAGATGCTGCTCGCCGCGCTTATCGGGAGTAGATGTTGCCGATGGCCGAGTCCTTGGCGAAGGCCATCTTGAAGCTGTAT
>JBBQCK010000383.1:0-3808 GCA_038318605.1 Tepidisphaerales bacterium
AGTCGGGCAGAGCGCCTTCGTCCGGATCTGAGCCGGTGCCGGAAAAGGCGATGGTCTGCTCTGACTGGTAGGTTGTAGAAGCGGTCGGCGTAACGATCGATGCGAGGGGTGCGCGATTGCCGACCGTCACCTTGATTGGGGACGCGGCCGCGCTTCCGCCGCGTCCATCGCTAACGATAAGAACCGCCAGGTACTCGCCGTTGGCGGTATAGGTGTGCGATGGTGCTGCGCCGCTGCCGAGCGGGCTGCCGTCGCCGAAACTCCAGGAATAGCCCAGAGGGTCATTGTCCGGGTCGCTGCTGCCGGTCGCTGAAAACTGCACGCTCAGATTCGCCAGGCCATCGGTCGGCGAACCCGCGCTGACCGCAACCGGATTGCGATTGGCGCCGCTGGCATAGGTGATGCGATACAAGGCACTTTCGTTGTAGGAAAGATAATAGAGGTTTCCATCTGGCCCAACGTCGATGTCAAGCGGCGTCACCAGCCCGGTTGCGAAGTTGCCGACAGTGGAGGTCGCGGGATCAAACACTTTAATGAAGCCCTGCACATGGTCGCCAAAGAAATATTTGCCGCTGTAGGCCGCGCCGAAATTGTTACCTGTGTAGAACGCTCCACCGACAATGGCCGCACTGAATTGCGATGTGTGGGCGTACGAATAAAGCGGATCGATTTCTCCCGGCTTGCCGCCGACGCCTTCGGTGCCAGGCCAACCATAATCTCCGCCCCGCTGAACCTGATTGATTTCCTCCCAACTGTTCTCTCCGACATCGTTAATATAGAAATTGCTCGTGCCAGGCCTGATCTGGCCCGTATAGGGATTGCGAAACCCGTAGGCATAGATTTCCGGCCGAACGTTCGCCTGCCCGACGAACGGATTGTCGGCCGGAACGATGTTTGGAAAATTCGACAGATTCAGGCGCAGCACTTTCCCTGGGAGCACCGACAAATCCTGGGCATTGGCGTGCGTGCCATTGTCGCCAATGCCAATGTAAAATTTCCCGTCCGCGCCGAAGCCGCTCGCGCCGCCCTCATGAATGCCGCTGTCGTGGCCGATGTCATCCAGCATGACCACCTCGCTCGCAGGGTCCGCGACATTCGGATTGCCGGCACTTGCAGTAAATCGGCTGAGCCGCGCCTGCGAGGCATTGTCCTTCACATTCGGGTTGGCATTATCCTGTCGGACATAATAGACATACACGAAGCGATTCTGCGCAAATCCGGGATCAAACGCGATCGAGAAGAGCCCGCGGCCGCTGTAGGTGTCCACGTTCAGATGCAGAAATGGATTGGCGAGCAGGACACCGTTTTCTACGACACGAACATCGCCATTTTTCTGGGTGACAAACAGCCGGCCGTCAGGCGCGAATGTGGACGAAGTTAGCGTGCCAAACCCCGAGGCAATTTTGGTCTGCTGAAAGCCGGCCGGGAACACCGCGGATAACAGGCGTCGCGGCTCGAGCGCTTCCGATACAAAGTCAAACTCACACTTCATGACAAACTCCGGGGATTGACCGGCGGTTGGGGCGGGTAGGAAATGATGGGACAATTGTGCACGATTGTCTCGCGGATACCATCGAAAACTGGAAGCGAAGTGAATTTGGCGACGGACGTATACTCCATTGCAGATGAGCTTGAGACCGTTGCAGACTACTTTGTTACTCGCACGCCATGTTGCGCCGATCAGCAATGCGGTGTTCGAAGGCGGGGCCGTGCTTATAGCTGGGACGCAAATCGCTGATGTCGGCGGAAGTCGCGAGTTGACCGGCCGCCATCCCGGTGCACAGCGAGTTGATCTGGGCGATGCAATTCTGCTGCCGGGCCTGGTCAATGCGCACACACACCTCGAATTGACGAACGTATCCTGTGGCCAGTCGCCGGCGTCGTTCACCGATTGGATTCTCTCTATTCCCCAGCGCCGCCTGCCCGAGACCGTTGGCGATGCGACCGCCGACGCGACAGCGGCCGGCATCGAACAGTGTCTGCGATTCGGCGTCACGACTGTCGGCGATATCAGCCAGCGATCTCATCTGAGCCGGCCGGTACTCGCGGCATCACCGTTGCGTGCGGTCAGCTTTGGCGAAGTGCTGGGGCTTGGCAAAGTGCGGCCGCGCACGCTGCGACAGATTGCGTCGGCCGTCGATGCGTGGCATGCGACACCACGTCTCAAGATCGGCCTGACGCCGCATGCGCCTTATACGGTCGATCTTCGGACCTATCGCGATTGTCTGGGCATTGCCCAGCGACTGAACCTGCCCCTGGCGACGCATCTGGCCGAGACGCCCGACGAAACAATTTTTCTCCAGCATCAGCAAGGCCCGTTTCAATCGCTATGGCAGCAACTTGGGAGCTGGTCGGATGATGTTCAAACGGCGAGGATGACACCCGTGCGATTTGCGGAATCGATCGGTCTGCTCGCGCATCCAACGCTGCTGGCGCACGTCAACTATTTGGACGATGAAGAACTGGCACTGCTGGCGAATGGATGCGCGTCGGCCGTTTATTGCCCGCGAACACATGCATATTTCAATCATCCGCCTCACCGTTGGCGCGAGATGCGCCAGGCGGGCATCAATGTCGCCATCGGCACGGATTCCTGCGCGAGCTCACCCGATCTGAATCTCCTCGACGACTTGCGATTGGTGCATCAGGATCATCCACAATACTCCCTCGCCGATTTGTGGCGCATGATCACGATCGACGGTGCGCGTGCCCTCGGACTGGATAGTGACATCGGCTCAATCGAGCCGGGCAAGTCGGCCGACCTCGTTGCGTTTAAATCCGGCACCAGCGAACCCCTTCGTGATCTGCTCGAATCCGACGCAAGGCCAGTCGCCGTCTGGATCGACGGCGCGCGCCAGCAACATCACCGTTAGGCCGGCAGTTCGCCCGCAGCAACAACGGCGGCCAGGAAGCATTTGGCTTCCTGGCCGCCGTATGGTCGTGATGGAGTCCGGTGCAATTCGGGCCTTATCTGCGTCCTGCTTTTGCAGCCTTCTTTTTCGCCGGCTTTTTGCCGCCGGATTTTCCGCCTGCGCTCTTGATCGCCGCGTGGGCGGCCGCGAGCCGGGCAATGGGGACTCGGAAGGGGCTGCAACTTACATAATTGAGCCCGATTTCGTGGCAAAACTCGACGCTACGCGGGTCGCCGCCGTGTTCGCCGCAGATGCCGCATTTCAAATCCGGGTTGGTCTGCCGACCAAGACTGACCGCCATTCTCACCAGCTTGCCGACCCCGCCGATGTCCAAGCCTTGGAATGGATCACGTTCCAGCAGTTCTTTGCGGATGTATTCCGGTAGGAAAACCCCCGCATCGTCGCGGCTGTAGCCGAACGTCATCTGCGTCAGGTCGTTCGTACCGAAGCTGAAAAACTCCGCCGACTGTGCCATCTCGTCGGCGGTGATGGCCGCCCGCGGCACTTCGATCATTGTGCCGTACATATATTCAACACGCGTTCTGGTTTCTGCGAACACCGCCTCGGCCGTCGCGACAGTGATCTTCTTCAGATAGTCGAGTTCGGCGCGCGTGCCCGCAAGCGGGATCATGATTTCCGGCAAGACCTTGATGCCTGCGCGCTTCACTTCGACTGCAGCCTCGATAATGGCGCGCACCTGCATCTCCAGTATTTCCGGGTATGTGACGGCCAATCGGTCGCCGCGATGGCCGAGCATCGGGTTCGATTCGTGCAGTTGCTGAACGCGGCTTCTCACTTGTTCGAAGGAAAGGCCAAGAGAGTCGGCCAGAGCACGCTGATCCTTCTCGCCATGCGGCAAAAACTCATGCAGCGGCGGATCAAGCAGGCTGATGGTT
>JBBQCK010000384.1:0-3803 GCA_038318605.1 Tepidisphaerales bacterium
TAGTGGCTTTGCTATTCTTCGGTGACTCTGCCTTTTTTCGAGCGGGCACTTTTGCTCCGATGGCGAACACCACCGCCTCGGCGCCGCTGGTGTTGCTCAAATCCACCGCAAGGGCGGCCGCGCCGCGCGTGAAGGTGAAGCTGCCATCCTTCGCCGCCTGATAGTATGTCACCGGTCCGCCAGTAATGTTCGTCGGCAGCGCCGTGCGCATCCCGAAGCCCCAGATGCGTACGCTGCCGGCCTTTGACTCAACTTTGCCACCAGTCAGGTCGGCCGACGAGTAATAACCCTTCGGCCCATATTCCAGCCATGCGGTGACGATGATGTCATCCGAGCCTTCCCACTTGTTACGGGCGACGAAATACCCGTGGGTGTGATCGACAACAGTCTTGGGCAACACCTCGGCCGGGTTTATGGGCTTCTGCCCTGCCGGCCAGCCAAGGAACATGTACACCGGTGACATCGGGTTTCTCTCCGATGCCCAGAGATGATCGTCCCCCTTAAGTTCAAAGCGATCCTTGGGCTCCCGCGCTTCGACAAACGTCTTGTAGCTCCACATCAATGCGGGCTTGAATTGGTCGTCAACAGAATTGAATCCACCTGCCATATCCAGATCACGATCTGCATCGTTATCTCCTTCGTACACGCCACGATTGGGGATCGATTCGAAGCCGGTTCCTCCCAGATGCATCACCCAGAAGAGTGTCATCCACTGTGCATTTGGACGGGGGTGGAAATAATCCCGGCCGCGCACGTGGAGTTCCGCCTGAAACATCTGCAGCATGCCAACGCGCGATAGGCCGCTGGATGAGCCGAAGCCTTCTGCGAACCATCCCGCATCGCCAAAGCCCAAATCGAGCATGCGCGGCACATTTGATTCGGCCTCACTGAGTCGCAGTTCGACCAGTTTCGGATCAGTGCCGGGATCGTTCAAAATCGACATCAAGGCAACGCTGGTGCCGCCGATCAATGAGCCGTAGTGATTGGAGCCCGGCGCGCCGCCCTTTCGGCCGACCAGATCAGCAATTGACACGCGCCCGCCCGTCGCAACCTCGTGGTTGAAGTTCTGAATTTCAAGCGCTACCTTCTGGTGGAAATCCTCCGGCCAGGCGTCGTAGCAGAAGTCGTACGCGTACGCCATCGCCGCCAAAACCGGGCCGCAGCGAAGATCGGTTCCGGGCACGAGCCACGAATAGCGGTTGTCGTTGCTGTACTTCCCGTCGAGCATGAACTGCACCGCCTGACGCGAGAGATCGGCATATTTTTTGTCACCGGTGATCTGATAGAGGAAGCCAAATCCGCCCGCATGCCAGGTGGTGAAAGCGCCGATCGGCAGGGTTGGAGCCGTACTGTGATTGCCCGGCGGCGTGGTGGAAAATATATCCGTCA
Source organism: Tepidisphaerales bacterium (assembly GCA_038318605.1). Taxonomy (GTDB): domain Bacteria; phylum Planctomycetota; class Phycisphaerae; order Tepidisphaerales; family Tepidisphaeraceae; genus JBBQCK01. Next base: position 1,390 of record JBBQCK010000384.1, read on the forward strand.
TTGCCTCGCCGTTTTTACCCAGGAGTGTGCGCAGTCGGCCAATAATGGCCTGACCATCCGGCGTTTTCGCCTTTTCACGCAAGGCCGCGACATCGCCCGCGCGGAACAGCAGCCGCGGATGCTCGCCCGCTGCCACTGGCTTGTAGTTTTCGACCGGCAGATACCACGGCCGCTCATCAAGGTTGTAAACCCAAAGACCCGTCGGCAAATCTTCACCGCCGCCTTTGTTGACGGTTCCGCGCCCATAAGCCTGAATAGTCGGACCAACCGGCTTGCCATCAGTCACCGGCGTAATGGTCATCTAGCTGCCGCCGAGCCCCTGCACCCGGGATGCGTTCACTTCCAGCCTGACCTGCTGCTTCGGATCGCCACCCGGATGGAGATACCGCGCCGTCACCATGACGGTGCCTTTGGCAATGCCCGCATCCGTCACCGGCGCAAAGCCGCTGACGTCGATCGGATATCGCTTCGTTGCCGGCCATTTGGGCTCGGCCGTCGGACCGATCAGGCCCCACTTCACCTTGCCATCTGCAATCCCCAGCGTCAGATCGATCGCATCCTTGTAAAGGTCGTCGTCCGACTTCACCTGTGTCATTTGAAAGCGCCATACAGAATTGTCCCAGCCGCTTTCAGTCGGACCGATCCCGCCGCCGAGTTTGGAAGTGACGGTCTTCTCCTCGTCGCGCACAGGCTGGCCATCCGGACGAGTGGCGGTGTAGGTCCCTGTCAGGTTCCACATGCCGGCATTTTCGCCCAATTGCCCGTCGATCTTCACGTTCAACTCATACGGCTTGCCATCTACGGGCACCCAGGGATCCGGCGTCATCAGAATCTTCATCGTGCCGATGATTGTTTTCGCCGCCATGTCGAGCTTGATATCCGTCTCGCGCACAAAATGCAGCGATGTGTTGTAGGTGCGAGCAGACCCCAATCCATTGACAGGTTTTCCATCCTTAAACACCTGATAAATGCTCAGGCCGCGCGCAGCCCCTTTTTTGCCCTCGCCGAAGATACCGTCGAGGTTGATTCCCCAGGTTGAATTGGCCGGATCAACAACCACGGGTGGCCCTTCTGCCTCCGGTGCCTTTTTCGCCGGCGCCGCCAGCGACATCGAACAAAGGCAACCAACGAACAAAGCCATCGCGGCCAAGCCGAACACCGTCGAAAGTCGAGTCGTCACGAGCAAAACCTTTCTTTGGATGCGAACAAAACACCAGAATCGGCATAGGCGCATTCGGGTCCATCAAAACCCTCCGCACCGCCCACCGCGCGCCGGGCGCGGCTGCTTTCGCTGCACAGCGCGGAATCACCCAGGCGACCGCCCACGCAGATAGGCGTTCGAGCATCTTTTCAACCACCTGCTCAATTTACTACACGGGCGCATAAATGTTTAACATGGCAAGATGTTCGTGGGTGAACCCAACGGCGGCCCTGATGCCAGCGACCGGATGTCGCGTATGATGCCAAGAAGTGAGTTCAGCAGGCAACCCGCCTGCGTCTTTTTCGCCGCCACTATCGGCGATATAGTTGAGTGTCGAGCAACCGAGAAAGCAAACTGCGCCAGCAACGTCCGCCGTCGGGCGCTTCACTGCTGTGAACTGTAAAGAATCTTCAGGGTCCTCCGGTGCCAAGGCCCGGAAGTACCAACCAAAGGGAGACACAATGTCACGCGCAATTTTTCACGCGATGGCTGCGATAACCGCGATGTTCGCAACCTTCCCGCCGGCTTACGCCGACGATGCGGCGGCCATTGTCAAACGTGGACAAAGTGCCACTGCGCTGGTGCAGGCGACAGTCGGCATGAAGCGAGTATCTGGAACCGCATTTTGCATCGATCCGGCCGGATATTTTGTTACCAATGATCACGTTGCCAGTTTCGGCGCCAGCGATGGCAAGGTGACGCTGGTGCTCAACAGCGGCGAAAAGGACCAGAGTTCTGTTGACGCGACAGTGCTCCGATCGGACAAGGATTCCGATTTGGCAATCCTCAAGATAACAGGCAAGACGCCAGCGCTTACGGCGCTGGAGCTTGGGACTACCGACGAGTTGGTGGAAACGCAGACGCTCACGGCATTTGGATATCCCTTCGGTGCTGCGCTTTCAGAAACCAGCGATGAACTGCCGGCTGTTTCGGTCAGTGTTGGCCGCATCACGTCGCTCCGGAAACTTAAAGGCGTGCTGCAGCATGTGCAGTTGGACGCATCGCTCAACCCCGGCAACTCGGGCGGTCCGGTGCTGGACAGTACGGGAAAGGTCGTCGGTATTGTGCAAAGCGGTGTGCCCGGGGCTGCACTGAATTTTGCGATTCCAGTAAGCCGTCTCACCACATTGCTTGAAAGGCCGGATATCAGTTTCACGCCACCGGCAATACTGTTTGCCCGGCGGTCAGAACAGGTAGAGTTCGTCATCAACGT
>JBBQCK010000385.1:0-3800 GCA_038318605.1 Tepidisphaerales bacterium
ACCAAACGTCGCCCAGATGGCATACGGGTTGTCTGAACGAGAAGATCGAGGGCGCTTGCGACCTGACGGCGCAGAGCGAACAAGGGAATGCCGATGTCCGCCATCAGCGCCATGGTTTCGATGCGATTGCAGACATCCGCCGGCGTTGAGGCATGAACGGTGCACATCGAGCCATGATGGCCGGAGGTCATTGCCTGGATCATGTCCAGCGCTTCGCCGCGGCGCACCTCGCCGACCACGATTCGATCTGGCCGCATGCGTAACGAGGCGACGAAAAGATCGCGCACGCTCACGGCCCCCCGGCCATATGCGTCAGGACGCCGCGCCTCAAGTTGCACGACATGCGGCCGCTGGACCTTCAGCTCGCGTGTGTCCTCGATTACCAAAATGCGCTCTGATTCGCCAAAGGCGTGCGTCAAAACGTTCACCAGCGTCGTCTTTCCGGAGCCCGCGCCGCCGCTGACGATGATGTTGCGATGCGCGCGCACGGCGAGTTGCAGGAACTCGAGCGCCTGCGGCGTAATGGCGCGGGCGTTGAGCAAAAAATCCGGCGACGCGGTAACGGCCGCGAATCGGCGAATATTAATCTGCGTCCCCGCCACCGCCAGCGGCGCCAGCACGATGCAGACGCGCGATCCATCCGGCAGTCGCCCATCCAAGACCGGCCGATCGTCGCTCAGCGGCTGGCCGACGAACTGCGCGATGTTGTTGGCCGCCGCCTGAAGATCGACTTCCGATGCGAACTTCGCAGCGGTGCGTTCAATAAGTCCGGCCTTTTCGATGTAAACCTCGTCCGGGCCATTGATCATGATCTCGGTGACGGCGGCATCGGCCAGAAATGACTTCAACGGCGACAGGAAAAATTCGAGGCTGGCCTCAAAAGCAGTATGGCGACCCTTCGAAACCACCGGCGCCGATTGATCTGCGGGCAACGCCACCGTCGATGCCGAGGCGCCCGCTTTGGCGGAAGGCGCGACGGCGCGTGCGGCAGGCGAAGGACGGATGGCGGGCACGTTGGTCGGCGGCATGGGCTCCGATCGCGTCAACTCGACGCATGCGCGCTATGGCGCGGTGATGAAAACAAAGGTTCCTTCCGGCAGGCCGGCCGGCAGTTTTGTCAGATTAAATTTTGATCCGGCCGCGCTGCTGATCGGCAACAGTGTCGAATACGGATTCGGCGGCGCCGGCGGCATGACCACGATCGCGGTCGCACCATCCTGCGGCGGCGTCTGCATCGCGATCGTCCACTGGCCGGAATCATCCTTTAACAGCAGGCCCGTCGCCACGTAGCGAAATGTGAGCCGGTTAAAAATCTGGGCACGGCGAGCAGCCAGTTGCTGTTTGGCATCCTTTGGATCCGGCAGGAGCGCCGTTGCGCGATTGATCGCCAGGCGCGTGCCCTCAACCTGCGGCCGGTCGGGGTCGTACCAGGGAAGGTTGTCCACTCCGAGGCGATTCAGCGCCGCCAGCGGCTTTTCATATAATCCGCCGATCGCCCAGCCGGTGATCGTCTGGTTCGATTTCAAAACCTGCGTCAACAGGCCGGTTCGCACGATCAGATCGCTGGCGTTGTCATGAACGATGCGATCGGCGGCATCCATGCCCCAGGTCTCATAGCTCGTTTCATCGATCAGCCGCAGTGAATCCGCAAGTTCGGCCGCCAGACGAGCGTGCGGCGCTCGAACGGGCTGGGTTGTGGTGACCTTGTTTGGCGCGGTCACGGTGATCGTCACGCGCTTCGCGAGATTCGACGGATCGATCGCCTGGAAAGACGTGGTGATTTTGCCGCTAGTGGTTTTGTCCGTGCGCTGTATATCCCCAAGCGTGTAATAGCGTTTGCCCTCTGCCGTCTCCATGTAGGAAAGGTCGGAAATCATCGGTGAGGCCAGAAGGTCGCTCAGCCCGGCGCTCCATGTATTTTTTTCGCTCAGGCCATCGGCGGCCGCCTTGCAATATTCGGCATAGGTAGTGGCGTCAGGCGCGAATGGCGATGCGGGATTGCCTTTGAGATATTGGTCGACCGACGCGGCGCGCTGTGTCGCGGCGACGGCGGTGGTGACTCCAAACGTCTGCCACTGGGCAACCAGCGCAGCCCAGGTTTCGACCGCTCGGGCGTATTGAAGGCGGTCGATTGCGGCGGCAAAGCCCGATGCATGAATGTTGTCGCCAAACCCCTGCACGAAGCCCGACAGTGCGGTTGCCAGTGATTCCGCGGTGTATACACCCGAGCGCAGCGCCGCAAGTTGTGTCGCCAGGTCGCGCGTTGCGGTGATCCGGGCACGTTTCTGTGCGATCAGGTTGGCCGACCTCTGAAGGCGCGCCCGTGCGTCGGCGTCAAGCCAGCTCAGGGCCTTGACGTTCTCGACACGCGCTGCCAGCCGCTCAAGCCCTTCGATGGCGGCGGGGTCGGCGAGATTGACGCCTTCCACCTGATCGGCCAGCGCCGACACATCGCTACCGATGCGCTGCTTCGCCTCGGAATTCAGTCGCACGCGATCGGCCTCAAGACGCTCTCTCAGCGAAGCCATCACGCGATCCGGGTCGGCCCAGGCGCTGTCGTCGGCCAGATGAAGCTGCTCAAGTGCCCAGTTGGCCCGATCGACATGCGCGCGCAGACGCTCGGCCGCCGCAGACGGGTTGGCGAGCGCCACGTCGATTTCATCGGCGATGCCGGCGGCGCGATCGGATGCCTCTTTCACGGTTGCCGCCGCCGCGAAAAACTGCGCCCCCTGCTTCGTCGTTTCCGCCTTCGCCCGCCCCAGCGCGGGCACGGCACTGAGGCGGCCGGCTCGCTGCTCCTGATCGGCAATCAGTCGGCGGGCCTCAGGAAGATTTTTGGCGGCATTGGCGTCGTGGATGCGCCGACTCCAACCGATTGCGTTTTGATATTCGAAAAAGATAAAGCCGCACGCCAGCAACGCCGCCACTGCCGTACCCCAGAGCGCAATCCGCTTGACCTGTCGCCGCCATTGCGCCGACGCCAGCGCCGCCAGACGCTGCTCGAATCGCGCTGTCAATTCATCAGGAATCTCATGATCGTCAAATGCCTGAAGCTTTCGGTACGCGTCCTTCAACGCCGCCTCGTCGGCCTGCGCCTGCTCTGGTTTGATCGCCAACGGTGCATCGAGCAAAGATCCCAGCCCCGCACACGCCCGGCGAAATTTTTCGCGCTGCGCGTGCAACTCGTTTTCCCGCGATACGTAAGCCACGATCGGCTGCAATTCCACCGCAATCGGCGTGGCGACTGAATCCAACCCTGCCGCGTCCAGCATCTGCCGCGCTTGCGCCAACAGGCTTGTGCATTGCGCGTGATCGCGCGCGGCATATGCCTTGCGCAGCTCGGTCATCACGCCCTTTAGATTGTGCTCGACTTCCGTCTTTAGCATGCTCTGAAACGAATCGCCGACCGCCTTGCGGATGTCGTCCGGCATGGGTTCGAACCACGCGCTTTGTTCCACCTCGCCGGCAAGGTCGGCGATCGCCGACTGATCGCGATTTTTGGCGGCGGCCGTCACCGCCAGCCGCAGCTCCTTGAAGCGCGCCTTCTCGAAAACGCGGATGTCCCGCTCCCAGAACGACGATGCGGGATCCTGCTGGGCGATCAGCCGCATCACCTCAAGACGCCTGCGGATTGGCCCACGCGATAATGCCAGCAGGCGATGTTCATCCAGCAAATGTTCGATCGAAGCATCGGCGCCGTACGCCTCGGATAATTGCGCCGCACGATCCATCTGCAGCGGCGGAGGGGTGGGCATTTCCCACTGCTGGCAATGATCTGCCCAGCCGCTCGGATCGGGCAG
>JBBQCK010000386.1:0-3796 GCA_038318605.1 Tepidisphaerales bacterium
CACCAAGTCGCCTTCGGCGAGGAACACCTCATCATCCGGCGAAATCTGCACCGCGTTGATGAAGGTCCCCCAGCGGCTGCTGAGATCGGCCAGCCGCCAATGGCCGGCCGCGAACGTAAAGCGCGCATGCACCCGCGACACGCTTTCGCCGGCCGGCGGAACGCGGATGGTGCATGATTCATGCCGGCCCAGCGTGATCGGCTCATCACCAGCAACTAGCGCCACGGGGCTCATCTGCGGTCCGGCGATCGGAACCAGCCACGCGGATAAAATAAGTGCATCGTCGGCCATTTGCGACTTTGAGTATCGACGCGGGCGCACGGGCGTTCAAGTGGGCAGTAGGCGGTGGGCGGTGGGCAGTGGGCAGTGGGCGGTGGGCAGTGGGCAGGCAGTCGGCGGGATTTTACTGGCAACTGGTAACTGGCAACTTCCTTCAGCGGGGGGTGCGATCCAGGGCAGAATCATTTGGACCCGTGAAAATAACGGCGCGCTTCACATTTGCGCTTTTTAGTCGATTCGGATAATTTCCTTCTGTTTCGCGAAGGCCTCGCGGTTTTACAACCCATTTTATTCACCGAGGTCTTGCATGGATGCACAGCCGACCCGTCTTATTGCGCGTATGTTTAGTGTCGTCGAAGCTCACGATCCCCGGGCGGAGAATGCCCGGCACTTTCTGACCGACATCCTGGTCATCGCCATCCTGGCGGTGATGTGCGGGTGTGATGATTTCCCCGGAATCGTCGAGTATGCCCGGGATGAGCAGGATTGGCTCAAGACGTTCCTGCGTCTGCCACATGGCATTCCCTCGCTGAGCACGTTCCGCCGCGTGTTTGCGGTATTGCGTCCAAGTGTCCTGCAGGAGGTGATGCAACGCTGGAGTCGCGAGCTGGCCGGGCCACTGGAGGGCAAGCAGATCAATCTTGATGGCAAGACGCTGCGACGCAGCTTCGATCAGGGGTGGGACAAGAGCGGCCTGCACATCGTCAGCGCCTGGTGTGTGCAGGAGAACCTGGTGCTGGCCCAGAAGGCGGTGGATGAGAAGAGCAACGAGATCACGGCGGTGCCGGAGGTGCTGAAGATGCTGGATCTGAAAGGGGCGATCGTCACGGTCGATGCCCTGAACACGCAGAAGACCATCGCCGAGCAGATCGTCAAAGGCAAAGGCGATTACCTGATGGCGGTGAAGGACAACCACCCGACGCTGCATGATTCGATCCGCCGGCATCTGGACGAGATGATTCTGGAGAAGTTCCAGGGCATCGAACATGTGTACCACGAGACGACGGATGCCGGTCATGGTCGGATCGACGTCCGCCGGGTGTGGGCGACCCCGCGGATCGACTGGCTGGCGGGCCGGGAACAATGGAAGAACCTGGCCAGCGTCGCGGTGGTGGAATCGACCCGACGTGTACTGGGCAAAAACCAATCGAAGACGACCCGGCGGTATTACATTGCGAGCCTGATACCCCGGAGCGGAGAGCAGATTGCCGGGTTGATCCGCAACCACTGGTCGATCGAGAACAGCCAGCACTGGTGTCTGGACATGGCGTTCAATGAGGATCAGAGCCGGGTGAGAAAGGATCATGGCGATCAGAACTTGGCGGTGCTCAGACGAATCGCCTTGGGCCTGCTGCGGCGGGAAAAAAGCGTGAAGGTGGGTGCAAAGAACAAACGACTCAAAGCCGGTCGCAATCGCGATTACCTGCTCCGCGTCCTGCTATCGCAGGTTCTCGCCAAATGATTCTGCCCTGGGGTGCGATCGTGGACGGTGCGATTTCGCTTTCGCCGGCCGGGCGTCGGGGTAACATGCTGTTCATGGCTTCGCAGGCGATTGCGCTTCTGGGTGGAACGGGGACGTGCATCGTCGTGGCGATATTGCTGGGGTGGTGGGTGCGCGGCGTTGTTCTTTGGATGATCCGGCTGGCGCTCGTCGCTGGGGCGCTTGTGCTGGCATATTTTGCGGCCGGGCACCTTCTCGCGGACACGCTGGCCAAGCCGACCGTCGCCGCCATGACCAAGCCCTGGAAGACGCGCTCGGCGCACATTCCGCTTTGCGTGTTGGATTCGGAGGAACTTCCCGCAAATGGGGATGAACTGAATCGCGTTCTCACGGCGGGCATGCGCCGGCTCAGCGTGTTCGCACCCGATCGCAATGTCGTCGCGCTGGAAGGCGCGATTCCGCAACTGCGATCGCTGACGATCGATCTGACCAACGCCAGCGCCATCGAGGATCGCGATGCGCTGAAGTCCGCCGGCGCCACGCCGCACGATCGCTACATTGCCGCCGATCGATTCGAGGTGAAGGCCAGCCCGCTGCTCTTTCGCGGCTCGAAGATCGATCTGCGCCTCAGCGCCCGCGCCGTGCGGCTGGGCGTGGAGCTTGACAAGCATCGCGTCCCCCTGCTCATGCTCAACGAATTGCAGGATGGACGTTTTGCCCTGGACATGAACCAGCGCGAACTCGAATCCGCCATCACCGCCATGGCCCGCGAGGTCGCGGCCAAAAAGGAAATCTCCATCGACAGCGGCGAGCTGCATGTCGTCGCAACCGAGCCGCGCCTGCTCGATCTGGATTACCGCGTGAAGGCGCGCCGCTCGATCGTCAGCGCCACCGTGCGCCTGAAGGCGCGCGTGCGCGTCGATCTGGCATTGAACGCAACGCCCGAATCGCTGGCGATCGAGGGGGAAGGCGCCGTCGGCCGGCTGGTCGTCGGCCTGATCCGCCCGACGCTGGACGCACTTCAGGGAAAGCCCATTCCGCTGAAGCTCCTGCCCCCCGGCGAAATCAAGCTTTACGATCTGACCATGACCACGGATGATGCAGTACACATCCGCGCGGGATTTGGGCCGTCCTGAAAGGCGATTTACTACAGAGACGCAGAGGGCGCAGAGCGGTTGCTTCGAGGATCGCGGCCTCCTGGCGGCAGGAGATTCCAGAGTTGAAAGGCGTCCGCAGATTGCCCAAATGGCGCAGGGGGGATTTGAAACGTGAAGCCGTGAAACGTGAGGCAAGCAGCGCTTGCTTGGAACTTGCAACTTGCAACAAGCACCCAGAAACTTGTCGGCCTACAGCATACTGCCTACTGCATACTGACTACTGCCTACTTTTAAGGAGCGGCCATGCGTTTTTTAGTGTCCGTCGCCGTCCTGATGTTTGTCGCCATCGGTTCAATTTCCTGCGCTTGCGCGGGCACAGTGCCCGGGAAGGCTGCGCCGGACATCGTTTCGGCCCGCGTTTCACTCGGATTTGAAGCGGAGGGAAACAGGGTCACGCGCGAGCTCGGGGTCGGGGATGAGGCCACGATCCGCACGCTGCTGACCCATCTGCCCGGAGTCGGCACGGGCCGGACTTCCCGGATGGCCGGCGGATGGATCAACCTCGTGGAAATTATTCTGGTCCGTGCCGATGGCTCGGAAATCCGCGTCGGAAGCGATTTTGAAAACTGGAGCGAAGGCGACGGCGACTGGGATGTTGACGCCGGGTTCGAGCCGTTCATACGCGGCCTGTTTCGATGAGGGGTGCAAGCCGATAGAGACTTACAACCGAGATCACCGAGGAGACGGAGAGGAGATCCGCAGATGGCGCAGATTGGTATTTGAAACGAGAATATGTGACCTCTGAGGCAGTATGTAGCACGCAGCAGGCAGTAGCCGGAAAAAAGCACATTCGGGGATTCGGACTTCGGACTTCAAGCGACTGGAAACGGGAGACTGGAAACGGGTAAAAGCCATCTGCATTCACATGCCCACGGCCCACGGCCTATTGAAACGGCAAGACGTGAAACGTGAGGCGGCC
>JBBQCK010000387.1:0-3796 GCA_038318605.1 Tepidisphaerales bacterium
CATGCTCAAGGTGCTGGGTGGCAAGGATCGTGTCATTCAATACCCAGAAGAGCGCCGCGAAACGATGGATGTGGAAAAGGGTGGCATGGCGCTTCAGACTTATCGCGGTGTGCACCGCCTAAACCGTGACGAGGAAGGCCGCGTCAAGTGCGTCGCGTGCTTCATGTGCTCAACTGCCTGTCCGGCGCATTGCATTCACATTGAGGCGGGCGAAAGCCCCTGGCCGGATCGCGAAAAATACCCCGTCAATTTTGATATTGATGAGCTGCGCTGCATTTATTGTGGCATGTGCGAAGAAGCCTGCCCGGTGGATGCAATCGAGTTGACCAGCACCTACGACATCGTCGGCCTGACGCGGCAGGAATTGATTTTCGACAAGGAAAAGCTCCTTCGCGTCTACGATCAGACGCACCAGCAAGAGCCAATGTGAGGGGGCAGCAGGCGGAGAAGACGTTTCCAGTTGCTTGCTGCCGGTGACGCACTTCACGTTTTTTCGTCTCGTGCCCCCGAGCCCAATCCGGCGGTTTGGCCGGCCATCAGCGAGAAATGAATGCATGCGCGGACGTTGCTTCTCGACCAGACCGTGGCGATATAGCGGAGTGTGACTGGCCTTTCCATCGAATCTTCTGCGACGCTTGTGGTCCTTGCGGGGGGGATGGGCGTGCGCATGGGCGGGCCAAAGGCGACGCTGCGCGTGGGGGCGACGCCGATCCTTGGGTGGCTTCATGATCGGCTCGCGTGGCGCGGCAGGACGATGGTTGTGATCGGCAACGGCATGGAAACGCCGCCGGGGGCGGATCGATTCGATCAGTGCGTTGCCGACCCGGCCGGCGGCGAAGGACCTTTGCGCGGCATATTGACGGCCCTCGAGCGCGCCACCGACCCATCGATTGTAGTGACGGCGGTGGATATGCCTCAGATAGATGCGTCGAAACTTCTTTGGGCGCTCGAAGCGCTCGGCGCAGGCCTGGGGCGCTTCGGCGTCATGGCACGGGTGGGCGCGATGATCGAACCGTTTCCATCGGCCTATTCGCAGGCAGCGCGGCCGGCGATCGAGCGGCGGCTGGCGCAGGCACGGCGCTCCGTTCATGGGCTGTGCGAGGAGCCGTGTTTTGCCGCGATCGATGCACCGGCGGATTGGAACCCGCGCACCTGGACCAATCTGAACGATCCCGCTTCGTTGACGCAGTTTCTCGAGTCGCAAGGCGCGAAACTAACATGAAAATTCGTCTCCGCGGAAATTCGCTGCGCCTGCGCCTGACGCAGACCGAAGTCCAGCGGCTGGCCAGCGGCGTCACAGTCGAGGAAACGACGCATTTCGGCACCCTTCAGCGGCTGATCTGCCGATTAGGCCCGACGCGGCACGCCGACGCGATTCACGCCGGGTTCGAGGAGGGAATCATTAATGTCGAGGTGCCACTGAATGCGGTTGGGGAGTGGGCATTGTCAGACGCGGCCAGCCTCTGCGCCGAGCAGGAGATCGGACGCGATCAATTTCTCACCATCCTTGTCGAGAAGGATTTTGCCTGTCTGCACCAGCGCGGCGCGGAGGATGAAGACACCTTTGACCGGATGGCAGGCGGGCTGCCACATGCGAAGGATTGAGGCAGAGCGCAGCGATTCGTCCTGGCGAATCGCACCGTGGGGGCGAAGCAATCATCTGATCAAAGTCGCCGGGCAAGCCGAAAACACACGCAGGCGAAGCAATCACGCGCTCGCCTACATCTGCGCCAAATGCGCGCCCACCGACTCGCATAGACCGACGAAGGTCTGTTCCGCCACGCTCAGTTCCCGCCCGGCCAGGCACGCGACACACCACGTGCGCTGCAGCCGGCTGCCGGGCAGGGGAAGATAGACCAGCGATTTGTTTTCGACTTCCGCGCGAACGATCCACGGAGCAAGGATGCTGATGCCCAGGCCCAACTTGACGAGTTCCTTGATGGCGCCGGTTTCGCCCAGTTCGATCCAGTCGCGCAGGGGCGCGCCCATGCGCGTCAGATAACGATCAACGAGGCGAAATGTAGCGCTGTGCCGGCTGTAAAGCACCATGCGCTGCGCCGCGAGCGCGCGGCGATCGACCTTGCGCGTCTTCGCCCAGGGGTGAAGCTGGCTGACGACGAATCCGAGTCGATCCGTGAACAGTTCGTGAAAGCGAAGCTTCTTTTGTCGCTCGGGCTTGATGACCAAACCCAGGTCGATCGATTCGTCGAGCAACTGTTGTATGACGGCGGGAGAGTCCGCCGGAACGATCGAAAGCGAATAGTTCGGAAAGCTCTCGCGAAATTCTCGCAGAGCCTCGGGAATGATGTACTGACACGCCGAGGGTGAAGCGCCGATGCGCAGGCGGCCAAGGTCGGCGCGCACGGTGCGGCGGACGGTGGCGACGGCTTCCTCCATCGCGACAAAAACGCGCCGCGCCGGCGAACAAAGCGCCTCACCGGCGGGCGTAAGGCTGATGGTCCGGCCGTTGCGGACGAAAAGGGGCGATCCGATCTCACGCTCGAGGCGCGCGATCTGATGGCTGACGGCCGACTGCGTCAACATCAACTGCTCGGCGGCACGGGTGAAGCTTAAAGTTTCAGCAACAGCAAGGAAAATCCGCAGATGGTGCACATCGTCCATGCAATCTCCATGAATGATACTAATCGATACTATCTATAATATGAATTGGATTAATTGTACACGCGCCGGTAAATTTCCCCCGTCGATGGTTGGAACATGAGGTTTGACGAGGAGATACATCGACCATCGCCGATGGGTTGGCAGCCCGCGGCGGCATGAATCTGGAGTGGTGGATCGGCAATGTCTCGTGTCCGTGTCTGTGCGTCCGCACAACCTGCTCAGGATCGGCTTCGTGCCGCTGCTGGATGCGGCGCCGATCATCGCAGCCTTTGAGCTGGGGTATTTCTCCGACGAAGGTCTGCAGGTCGCCCTCGACCGGCAGATCGGATGGGGAAATGTCCGCGACAAGCTCACGTTCGGCCAGTTGCAGGCAAGCCATGCCCTTCTCGGCATGCCGCCGGCCAGCCAACTCGGCATCGCGCGCTTTCCGGAGCCCCTGGTCGGGCTGGCGTCGCTGGGGTTCGGGGGCAATGCAATCACCATCAGCCGGCGGTTGTTCGATGCCGGCGTTGTCGATGCGCATACGCTGATGCGCTGGGTCACGCGGGGCGCGCCCGGTCAGCCCGGACCGATGCTGGCGCATGTGTTCGACTGTTCGGCGCACCATTATTTATTGCGGACCTGGCTGAGCGAGGGCGGAATAGACGTCGATCGCCAGGTGCGGCTGTGCATTTTGCCGCCGCCGCAGATGGTTCGGCAGATGCAGCAGCGCTATATCGAGGGCTTTTGCGTCGGCGAGCCCTGGAACAGCCAGGCAGAGGCGCAGGGATGCGGACGCGTGCTGGCAGTGACGACTGACATCGCGCCTTCGCATCCGGAAAAGGTTCTGGCGGTATCGCAGCGCTGGCTTTCGGAGCATCCGCAGCAGGCTGAGGCCGCCGTGCGAGCGCTGATGCGCGCGGGGGATTTCTGTGGCGATACAAACCATCGCTCGAAGCTGATTGAATGGCTGGCGCGCGATGAATATCTGAACGTACGGGGTGAACTTCTGGTGCGCAGTTTCAGGCTTGCCACGCGCCTTCAGGCCGAACGGCGAATGAAAAAACACGCGCCTGCGGGCGTCGGAATCGCCGCGTCGGCAGAGCTGTACACCGTCTCGGCGCGAACGATGTTTCCCAGCGCAACTCATAGCGCGTGGCTGTTGAAACAGATGATTGCATCGAGGCATCTGCCG
>JBBQCK010000388.1:0-3776 GCA_038318605.1 Tepidisphaerales bacterium
ACTTCGACCTTGCCGGCCGGGACGTGCTCGACCTTGGCTGCGGCATGGGCCTTACGGGCACTTTCGCCGCTGCCCGCGGGGCACATGTGACCTTCGCCGATCTCGAAGCCCCGGCGCTTTTGTTCGCTGCGCTCAACACCCTCCCATGGCGCAGGCGCGTGCGAACCCGCCGACTGAACTGGCGGCGCGACCGCCTGCTGCAGAAATTTGATCTCATCATCGGTGCCGATATCCTCTATGAGCGATGCCAATGGGAATATCTCGAACCCTTTTTCCAACACCACCTCAGACCCGCCGGATCGATCCTACTGGGTGAACCCGGCCGGCCCACGGGCGACCTGTTTCAACCCTGGATCACCGACCGCGGATGGAACCTGCGTACCACCACCCAGTCCGTCTCTACACGCCCCACGCCGATCCGCCTGCTGTGGCTGACGAAGCCACCACATGATGCTTCCAACGACTATGCGGGCCGGTGAGACCGCATTGCCGAAATTCAGACCGTTTACCGGAGTTTCCCCAGCGGTGTGAGTGCCGGCCTATGGCGAGAACCCCACACCACAAGCATCCAAATTCAAATAATGGGATCGGGTTGAAACGAAGATCGCCCGCCGCCGTATTCGGGCGTCGGGCGAAGAAGGACGAACATATCCGCGTGTGCCGTGTGAGGGGCGGTGTGAGCGAACCCTGCAAAACAGGTGGGTGATACGCCTGATGGCGCCAGCCCGTTCGGTCATCGCGTCAGGGCCGACGTTGATCCATACAGCCCGCCATTCGGATCCCGTTCAACCCCGTCGGCAGAAACTGCTGACAAGGCTGCGGGCTTGCGGCCGGCGAGCGGCGATCCCCGAGGGTTGCTTATCGGTTCGCCACGAAAATGGCCCGACAATCTCGGGCACGGCAGATCGCTCGTTCTCGTGAAACTCTATCGGCCAACCCTCACTTCGGCAACCAGAAAAATCACCATCCCGACAATCTCCAAGACCATATTAAAGCCCTTTGCGCTTTATAAAATATATTCGCCCATCCGCCAGGTCGTCCATCTCGGCAAAATGGAGAAGGCTTGTCAATTGATCCTTCGCAGGGAGGTCATTGCGATAATCAATCGAGTTGAAAAATACCACCACCGCCCCGCCACGAACGTCGTCGAGCATCGAGGTCATCTGTCGTTCGTATTCTGTGTTCTCTATGCGAGAGTTGTAATCAAACCTCGCCGGTAGATCGCGCGACGTTACACCGTCGCCCGCGAGATACTTCAGCGCCGCCGGCGCATTCGAATAAACCCGCGTCCCCGCCGGCAGCTTGCACACGCGCTGGACCAGCGCGGAATCCGTCCAGCTTCGCCCGGCGTATTCCAGTATTCTCGCGTCGCCGCGCAGCAGCCGCGCCGACAGCGCACCTGCGGCGAAAACGTGCAGCATGACAAAGCCCGCGATCAATGCGATCGCAACTTTTCCCGACACTTCCCACATTCCGCGTCGCGAAGAAGCGCAATTTGCATTCGGATGCACACTTCGCCTGTCGAGTACTCCCGGCAGCGCCACGGCCACAAACAGAATCAGCGACAGATGCACCGGCAACAAAATGCGTGACCCCAGCGGCGTCACCCAGTCAAAAAGCGTGATGGATACGAGTATCGCCGCAACATATATCGCAATGAACAGCGTCAGCACACGCAGCGGCAGCCCGGCCGCCGGTCTCGGCCGGTCCAAAATCTCAGGTGCCGGTGGACTGTTTTGCGCATGAATGGAATCCGCCGGCCGCCGACTGTCGATCGACGCGCGAAGTGCGATCCACAGAGCCGCGAGATAAAGCATCGCCGCGGCCAGCATCGACGCGCGCAGCTTGCTTCGCACCAGCATTTCAAGTCGCTCGCCGGACGCGGGAACAAACCAAGAAAGGACCGTCGCAAGACCCATGACGCGATGCCACGATGATGGATAATGCAGCGCGATGACGCGCGGACTTCCACGTCCGTACGCAAAGTGGGCGTAGATGAGATAAACCGTCACCGGCAGCACGGAGGCCGCCGCGAAAATCGTCGCCCGCGCCAGCCGCGCACGCAGCGGCCGGCCGGCCCAGGCTACAATTGCCAATGCACCAACCGCTGAAAAAACAACCCCGGGATATCGCAGAAAAAGTCCGGCCGACGCGCAGACAATAGATCCTGCAAACCAAAGCGCTCTGCGCCTCGATGCCTCACCCCACTTTCCCCTCCGTCTCTCGGACGCGAGATACTCAGCCAGACATGCCACCCAACCCAGCATCACGCAAAAGAACGGCGCCTCCGACGAAATGCCGCAATGCAGCTCGACGATAGCCGGCGCCGTAACCGTCATCACCGCGCCCGCGACCGCCGCATCTGGCGATGAAGTCCACCGATAAACAATCCACCCCATCAACAGGACCGTGACGGCAAGAAATCCCGCGTTCATCCAACGAATCGCGCCTGGCAAATCCATACCCATTTTCCCAAGCCCCGCGATCAACAGCGAAGTGCCCGGAGGAAAATGCGTCAATGCAACGTAATGGCCGTCGTAGTCGTCGAGTGTCAACCCGTGCCCGCGGAGCAGCCGCTGTCCGGCCGACAGATACTCAAGTCCGTCTGGGCTGAGCCCCACCCCTTTTTGCGTGATCAAAATGACCAGCAACCCCGCCCCCAATGCAATCACCAGAACCACGGCGCTTGCCAGCCGTCGCTGTGGCAAAAACTTCGTGTTGACTGCGATTCCGTCGGCCATGCGTGTTGCGCGCATCTTACGTCAAAGCATCTCGACAGTTGAATCAATGCATCGATGCGCCCGAGTTCACTTCCTCGCCACTGGAGAAAATTGCCTCCGGGTGCGTTTCTTCTCGGTGCGTTTCTGCCCCGTGCACTTCTGCATAGTTGGGATCGATCCTTGCCAGCCGCGACAAATCAGCGCCCGATTTCCGCGGTATCTGCAAACTGGTGGTCGCTGCCGAGCGCACCCAGTCGAGATACCCAAATCGCCAGAGGTATGCGTACCCCACCATCAACACCCCAAAGAAAAAGAGCATGTCCACCAACGCCGTCAGGCGAAAATCAAACGCCGTGATCACCCGGCCGGTGGCTTCGCTCAACTGCGTCGCCATCTCCTGCGCCGATCCGTAGGCCACCGCCCATGGATAAAACAGCGCAACCTCGACATCGAATACGAGAAATACCAGCGCGACGATGTAAAACCGCAGATCAAATTGAATCCACGACGACCCCATCGGTCGCTCCCCGCATTCATAGACCGATGCCTTCTCGGCATTCGGCACGCGCGGCCGAACAATCGCCCCCACGGTGAGGTTGACCAGCACAAACGCCGCACCAGCCGCGAGAAACAGGGTGATGGAAAGGAGAACGGGCATAAGTCCAACCGCAGGATTTCCGCGCGCCGCGACGGCCGGAAAGCGTATCACGGCGCCGGCAGGCTACAAGGCATTTCGATTTCACACCGCTTCACCCCGCACCCGTTGAAATTTCGGACATATGATTGCCTGCCTAAAAAAACCGCGATTCCGACAGTAAAAAGATTGATTTGAACCAGCCAAAAACATTTCTACAATGGATGAATTGTCAAAGCGCCGCTGGCCGCTTAGATTTGGTGCGAACCAACCCCGCTGCCCAAACCGCAATTGCGTCGGCACGGGCATGTGTCAGCAGCGATTTTCGGCTCGACAGAGAGCCGTGTCACCCCTTTTTCCGGGCCAGAACGACGATGATGCATGGATTGCCGCCCGCACAGGGCCTTAACGAAACTCGGTTC
>JBBQCK010000389.1:0-3770 GCA_038318605.1 Tepidisphaerales bacterium
CGCAGGGAGCGCCGTGATAAAAAACCGGTGCCTGTGAAACACATTTCGGAAGCCCGTTGAATTATCGCAATAGCAATCGATGAGGGTGGAATTCGGATCCCACTTCAAAGCGCGACACCATGCGGCAATTGCGCATGGCAAACCTTCGCGACTTGGGCGAGGGCGGCAAAGACAGCGGCCGTTCGAGAGCGGGGATATTGTGCGAATGTGGATTGCGACTCTAGCATTTGCCCGGTCTGGCCCGATAATAACCGATGGCGGTCTGGCCGCTCGTAAGCATGGAGGCTTGGCGTGAGTGAGGTATTGGAACAATCCGAAGTCGATGCGTTGCTGGCGGCCGTGGATGGCGGGCAGATTCCGCAGGAAGCGGGCGCGGGTGCCCGGCCGGCGAAGCAGGTTGATGTTCACTACTACGACTTCAAACGCCCGGAACGGGTCTCCAAGGACCAGATGCGCGCCCTTGAAGCCCTTCACGAAGGGTTTGGCCGGAATTTTGGTGCGGCGCTTTCGGGATATCTTCGCACGATCATTGAAGTTTCGGTCGCCAACATCGAGCAGTTGACCTACTCGGAGTTCATTCACTCGCTGCCGAATCCGACGTGCTTTAACCTGCTCAAGGCCGAGCAGTTGGACGGGCAGCTTTGTCTTGAGGTCAGTCCGCTCATCATCTATCCGATCATCGACAGGCTTCTGGGCGGCTCCAATGCCGATCTGTTCGTGCCGCAGCGGCCGCTGACGCAGATCGAACAGCGCCTCGTACAGCGCATTACTGATCGCGCCACGCATCACCTTTCCGAAGCGTGGAGCAACATCACGCCGGCGACCTTCAAGGTGGAGGACTTTGAGTCGAACCCGCAGTTGGTGCAGATCGTTCCGCCGAATGAGACGGTCGTCGTCGTGGGTTTTGAATTAAAGATGGGCAACCGCGCCGGCACGATGAGTCTTTGCATTCCGTATAACGTCATCGAGCCAGTCATGACGCAACTGGCCGCCCAGAACTGGTTCACCTACCAGAAAAAAGGCCAGCAGGATGAACACGTCCGCAAGCTGACGCGCAACGTCAATAACGCGCCGGTTGGGGTACGTGCGTTTCTGGCTCAGACGGCGATCACTGTCTCCGATCTGATGAATCTTCAGCCCGGGGACATCATCACCACCGAAAAATCCTGCGCCGCCGACGTGCTGATACAGGTCGAAGGCAAGAGCAAATTCCTGGGGCAGATCGGCCAGTTTCGCGGCAGCCGCGCCATCCGGATTACGCGGATGTGCCAGCAGCCGGACGCAGCTCCCGCAGGATCGTTTGCCGCGCCAACGGCGACGGCGGGAGCGGCCTGATGTGCGCCGAAGGGGCCCGCCCGGTTCGGCGGCCAATTCAGGACAATTACATTGAGGAGACCCAGCGGCCGCTCGTGTCGCTGCTGTTCGTCGCGCCGCTTATCGTTCTTTACGAAGTCGGCACGGTGTTGTACGCCTCCGATTCCGCCCGCGACACACAACAGCGCGTCCACGCCTTCACAATGATGCGCCGATTTTTTCTCACGTTCGGCGCGCACAGCATGTACCTGCCGGCGGCTGCCGTCGTGGGGATTTTGATCGCGTGGCATCTGGCACGCCACGACCCTTGGCGCGTGCGGGCGATCTGTCTGCTGGGGATGATTGTCGAGTCGGTGTTGATGGCACTGCCGCTGTTTATCCTGGCGCAGGTGCTGGCGCATTATCTGCCGCTGGCCGGGCATCGGACGCTTGCACATTCGATGAGCGCGGGCGACGTTCTGCGATCAAATCTCGTGCTATCCATAGGCGCGGGTGTGTATGAAGAGCTTCTGTTTCGACTGATCGGATTCACGTTGCTCAATATGTTGCTCGTGGATCTATTTGGCATGCCGCAGGGGCGGGCGGCGGTAATGATCGTGATTTTGTCGGGGCTGGCGTTTTCGGGATACCATTACCTCGTTCCCGAGCGATTTGAGACACGTGTTTTTGTGTTTCGCGCGCTGGGCGGAGCCTGGTTTGGCGTCCTGTTCTTGTGCCGGGGATTTGGCATAAGTGTAGGTTCGCACGCAGCTTACGACGCGATAGTGTTCGCGTTCATTACAGGCGGCGGTGGCGCATGATGTCGCAGTAGAATTTTTTTATATGCCTGCGGGATTAATTTCTCTATAATCCCCCGCGTGAAGTTTGGCGATGGGCCGGCTTCAGCAAGTCCATATCGGCGGCGGTCGCCCGCGATGGGAAGTGCGTGGCGGCCGAGAAGGCTACTAACGGGCGCAAGAATAAGTCCCGCCGTGGAAAGAGTCGACACGGAGGGCCGTTGTCCCCGACTGAGGGGGTGATGGTTCTTTTGTCGTTAAAAAAGGGATCAACTGACCCTTAGAAAGAGCACGGAAGCAGATGAGCAACCGAACCAAGCAACGTCGCAGCGGGGGACTTACCCTTCTGCTTTACCAACGCACGCTCCATCCGGAGCTGTTCAAGATTCTCGCGCGGGAGCAGGTGACGCGCCGCGCCTATGACGCCGAAATCTGGCTTATAGAAGGCGGCCACGTCGTCTCGTTCGACGCGGGCAAGAACAACCTCACCGAGGTGATCGTCACGACCAATGATCCGCTCACGGATCGCGGCCTGCTGCAGACTATTCCCTGCCGCGGTGAGAAGTATCACGAGATGACGGCCGGGCAGAATATTCGCTATATGATCAGCACTCAGGAAGAGCAGCTCACGCAGACGCTGTACGATGCGACCAAGAACGAGATCCATCAGTACGCCATGAAGCGCGAGCTTATGATGGCGGACCTGCCTCCGACGGCCGAAACCGCCGGCGCCCTGAGCGTGCTGGATATCGAACGCCGCAGCCACGAGTTGCTGGTGCAGAGTTTTCATCTCTTCGACGAGAACCAGATGGTCATCAAGACCCAGGCGATCTTCGAGGTGATCAAGGGCGCTTGAGCGCTCGATCCACTTTCAACCCAAACCCGGGACGCGCGGCGACGGCCGTGCGGCCCGGGTTTTTTGTTGTTATGAGACGTGGATAAAGACGGGAGTCACTCAGGGCGGGGCAGGGCCAATACATACCGCCCCTGGCGCGCGTGCGGCAGGCAACTATAAAACTGGAGAGGAAATTAAGTATCCGCAGTGAATTGGGATTTCACCGGCAAACGCACGCCTGTCCGCAGTTTATTGCCTGGCTCCAACGATGCCCCTGCCATATTGCCGGCCTTTCCAAATCTGGCCTTTGCCAAAATGGTGTTTCCAGAATGAGCTTGTCGCGATGGCAAGATAGAAGGCAGCGCTAAGGGGCGTTAAAAAAGCATGAGGCCAGGGAAGACCAAGGTGCCGAATCACGCGACGACGGATCAGTGTCATGCTGATAAGTGTTGCGAAAGCCGCGATCGCAATGCCCCATGGCCGCCAGTCGCCGGGCATTCGCCATATCCAAAATAATCCCAGGAGCAGATAAAACGGCGGCAGCACCATGCAGACGATCGAAGCGACCATCCCGACGATGAATTTTCTCGGCTGATATTCCATGCCGGCGTAGGCATTTTTTGCCAGCCCCTCCCATACATCCGCCAGTCCCTCATACATGCGTGTGCGCACGAGATCGCGTGTCAGGCGGCATTGCACGACGAAGCCCGCGCCTTTTATCAGCCGGGCAAGGTTTACATCCTCGATGATCTCGGCGCAAACCGCCTTGTGGCCCCCGATGCGGGAATATGCTTCGCGGCGCACAAGAATGAACCCGCCGGCCGCCAGCGCCAGCTTTCGGCGCG